>JAVXWV010000378.1:0-11196 GCA_032230775.1 Mycobacterium sp.
TCCGGGCAGTTCTGGTGTCAGTGTCATGCTTCGACTCCTGCTCGCTCCGGTCCTCGCTCGTCCCTCGCTGCGATCCTCACTCGCGTTCGTCTCAGTGTCATGCTTCGACTCCCGCTCGCTCCGGTCCTCGCTCGTCCCTCGCTGCGATCCTCACTCGCGTTCGTCTCAGTGTCATGCCAGTCCCCTTACCGTGCGCGTCGGCGGACGCACGCCCTGGATCGACGCGACCATTTCCAGCACGCGTCGTGTGGGTCCCACTTCATGCACCCGGAACATCGCAGCCCCATCCGCGGCCGCCAAGGCGGTCGCCGCCAAGGTGCCGTCCAGGCGCTCAGTCAGACCCACACCCAGAGTTTCCCCGACGAAGTCTTTGTTGCTGAGCGCCATCAGGACCGGCCATCCAGTTTTTACAAGGTCTTCTACGTGGCGCAACAAACTAAGGCCGTGATAAGTGTTCTTACCGAAATCGTGCGTCGGATCGATTAACACCGCGTCACGAGCCACTCCGGCGGCCACCGCGCGCTCTGCGGCCGCGGTCACCTCGGCGATCACGTCGTCGACGACGCCACGCTCAGTGGTGCCGTAGTTGACCCGAAACGGTCGCGTCCGCGGCGTCGCACCGCCGGTATGCGAGCACACCAGGCCTGCCCCGAACTCGGCGGCGACCTCGGCAAGGCCCGGATCATGACCGCCCCAGGTGTCGTTGATCAGGTCGGCACCGGCTGCGCACGCCTGCTTGGCCACCTCAGAGCGCCAGGTGTCGACACTGATCAACTGGTCGGGGTAGGTGTCACGGAGCCACTCGATGAACGGCACGACGCGGGTGATCTCCTCGTCAATATCGACCGACCCGCCTGGACCCGCTTTGACGCCGCCAACGTCGACGACGTCGGCGCCCTCTTCGATCACCCGGCGGGCCGCCGCCTTGGCGGCCTCATCGGTGAAGGTGGCGCCGCGGTCGTAGAACGAGTCCGGTGTCCGGTTCACGATCGCCATGATCAGCGCTCGATCGCTGGCCACGGGGCGGCCGCAGAAGCTGGACAACACGCCCTCCAGGCTACGGGCGTGCGATTTGTATGCGTCCAGGAGCGCTCAGCGCTCCAGAGTGCACACAAATCGCTAGTTCTTTGGCTTCTTTCCGCCGGCGACCTCTTCGAGGTAGTCGTCGTAGAAGTCGACGTAGCCCTCGTCGCGGCCTGAAAGCACGTAAATCGGGTCCTCGATCTTGCCTGCCTCGTCATCGCCTTCGCCCGAGTTGCCGCCGTAACCCTCCTTGCGAAGGTCCACCTTCTGGCTCTTGAACGTCGACGTGTGTGCGAGTTCCTTCACGACGCGGGCGAACAGCGGCACGGCATAGCCGGGCAGGCGTTCGTAGGCCGCCTTGGCCAGGGCCTTACCGTCGAACTCCTCGCCCTCCTTGAGTTGGACGGCAACCATGCCTGCCCGGCCGCCGGTGCCTGGCACCTCGACGCCGAAGACCGTGGCCTCCTCGATCTGCGGGTCGGTGGAGATGGCGGCCTCGACCTCGGTGGTTGCGACGTTTTCGCCCTTCCACCGGAAGGTGTCGCCGAGCCGGTCAGTGAAGGCGGCATGCCCGAAGCCCTGCGACCGCATCAGGTCGCCGGTGTTGAACCAGACGTCGCCCTCTTTGAACGCGTCGTGCACCAACTTCTTGTCGGTGGCCTTCTTGTCGGTGTAGCCGTCGAACGGCTGGAAGTTGCTGACCTTGCTCAAGAGCAGACCCGGCTGGCCGTTGCGCACCTTGCGGGCTCTGCCATTGGCGTCGCGCACTGGGTCGCCGGTGTCGGGGTCGTATTCGACGAACGCCACCGGCGTCGGGCAGATGCCGGTGGACTTCGGCACGTTGAAGATGTTGACGAACGCGGTATTGCCCTCGCTCGCGCCGTAGAACTCGCAGACCCGCTCGATCCCGAACCGCTCGGTGAACTCGTCCCAGATCGCAGGGCGCAGCCCGTTGCCGCAGATCACCCGCACCTTGTGTTTGCGGTCGGTGTCCTTGGGCGGCTGGTTGAGCAGGTAAGCGCAGATCTCGCCGATGTAGATGAACGCGGTGGCGTCGTACCGGATGACCTCATCCCAGAACTTCGACGCCGAGAACGACTTGCCCAATGCCAGCGCCGCGCCCGAGTTCAGGACCGACGACAGCGCGACCGTCAACGCGTTGTTGTGATACAGCGGCAGGCAGCAGTACAGAGTGTCATTGCTGGTCAACCGCATACCCAGGCCGCCGAACCCGGCCAGCGCCCGCAGCCATCGGTAGTGCGTCATCACACTGGCTTTCGGCATGCCCGTGGTGCCCGAGGTGAAGATATAGAAGGCCTTGTCCTTGGCGAGCACCGCCGCCGTCGTCGCCGGATTGCCGGTCGGGGCGGTCGCGGCCATCCGCTGCAGTTCATCGACGGTCATCAGCCCGGTGGTGTCCGCACCGCTGTCGTTGATCGGCTCGATGAAGTCGGTCTCGGCAACGACGGCCTTCGCGTCGAGGAGCCCGATGCTGTGCTTGAGCACGTCGCCACGTTGGTGGTAGTTGAGCATGCCGGCGATCGCGCCACATTTGACGGTGGCGAGCATGAGCAGCACCGAGTGCGGCGAGTTGCGCAGCATGATGCCGACGACATCGCCGTGCCCGACGCCCCGCGCCGCCAGCACCGCGGCATAGCGGTTGACCGTCTCGTTGGCCTCGCGGTAGGTGATCTTCTCGTCGCCGAATTTGATGAACATCTTGTCTGCGTAACGGGCAGCGCGCTCCTGGAACACCTTGCCGATGGACGTCTTGGCCGTCGGCCGCGCCCCGAATCCGGTGATCACGCCGCGCAGGATGGTCGGCGCATCGAGCAGAAGCCCGGGCACATGGGACGCAATGTCCAGCAGCCCGACGCTGCTCTGGGTCCCCGACTTCTCGTCGCTCATGCCTCGACTCCCCTCCGAAGTTCGTATGTGCGCAACACCCTAGTGACCGCTGTCACTGGGCCGGTGCGCACACCGCCATCGCAGCGTCGACGTCGTCGACCACGACCAACCGGTCCAGCGCACCCTGCGCGACGTAACCGCTGTCGACCAGCCCGGACAACCAGGCCAGCAGGCCGTCGTAGTGCCCGAGCGGGTCGAGCATGACCACCGGCTTGTCGTGCATGCCCAGATAACCGGCAGTCCAGGCTTCGAAGAATTCCTCGAGCGTGCCGATGCCGCCGGGCAGCGCGATGAACGCGTCGGCGCGATCCTCCATCACCTGTTTGCGCTCGCGCATGGTGTCGGTGACGACGAGCTCGTCGGCCTCGGTGTCGGCGACTTCCCGGTGCACCAAGGCCTTCGGGATGACGCCGACGGTTCGGCCGCCCCGCGTGCGGGCCGCGGCGGCAAGCGCGCCCATCGCCGAGACGTTTCCTCCGCCGGACACCAGCGTCCAGCCACGCTCGGCGATCGCTTCTCCGACACCGACGGCCAACGCCAACAGCTCGGGATGCGTTGGCCCTGAGGCGCAGTACACACAGACCGCCCATTCGCGGTCAGGTTCTGGGGACACATGGACACGCTAGCCATAGACTCCGGCGGTGCCAGTTGAGTGGTTGACCTCGCCGCACGAACCGGCACTGGAGCTTCTCGAAACCGGTGTCCGCGAGCGGGCAGGGACAGTCCTGATCGGTGCCGCGGGTGTCGGGAAGACGTGGGTGGCACAGACGGCGGCAGACCGGTTGGCGTCGCAGTTCGGTCGCGTCGACTGGGTGACGGCGACGAAGCCCGCGGTTCCGTTCTCCGCCTTCAGCCACCTGATCGACGTGCCGAGCACGGGTAAGACCGCGGCCGTGCTGCGCGACGCGCGGGAGTCACTTGGGGACGGCAGGCTGCTGGTTGTCGACGACGCGCATCTGCTGGACAAACTGTCCGCGGCGCTGGTCTACCAATTGGCGGTCAGTGGCACGGCCAAACTGATCGTCACGGTTTCAGCGAACGGGCCTGTGGCCGACGAGATTTCAGCGCTGTGGCGTGATCACCTGCTGACGCGGATCGACATCCAGCCGCCGGGCCACGATGACAGCAGACTGGCTACCCTGGTCGAGGAGTTCGTCGCGGCGTTGCCTGCCCCTGCGCACAGGGTGCTGGAGTATCTGGCCGTCGGGGATCCGCTGGCGCTCGACGACGTGGCGGCGCTGGCGGGACGTGACACCGTCACCGACGCGGAAGCGGCTGGCGCCATCGTCATCGACGGGGACCGCATCCGTCCGGCACATCCGCTCTTCGTCGACGCGGTTCGTGACGGGCTGGGCGGACCCGGGTTGCGCCGGGTGCGCACCGAGCTGGTGGATCGGTTGGCCGCCTCGCCGCGCCTCGGCCTGGTGGATCGGCTGCGGCTCGCGGTGCTTTCCCTTGACAGCGACAGCCCGCAGCCGGAGGCGGACCTGGCCGCGGCGGCCGCGGAATCGTTGCGGCTCGGCGACCTCGAACTCAGCGACCGACTGGGCCAGGCGGCGGTCGAACGATCGCCGGACCTGGAGACGCGGCTGACCTTGGCCTACGCGCTGGCGTGGCAGGGCCGCGGCCGGGAGGCCGACGCCGTGTTGGCCGCGGTGGATCCCGCGGCGCTGTCCGAGACCGAGCTGATGGCGTGGGCGCTGCCGCGCGCAGCCAACCAGTTCTGGATGCTGAGTGAGCCGGAGCGCGCGACCGCGTTCCTGCTGACGACGCGTGGCAGGGTGTCCTCCCCTGCCGCCCAAACAACGCTTGACGCGCTGTCAGCGACGTTCGCGATGAACGCGGGCAACCCCAGCCGCGCCAAGCAGATCGCCGACGAAGTGCTGGCGTCGCCTGCGGCCGACGACACCGCGATCGGCTGGGCGGCGGCCGCAGCGGCGCTGAGCTCGGCCCGCATGGGCCGGTTCAGTGAGGTCGACGCACTGGCCGAGCGGGCGATCGCCGCAGGACATCCCGGGTTGTTGCGCTTCACAAGCGGGTTCGGCCAGACCACGATGCTGCTGATGGCAGGCGAGCTGGACCGTGCCCAGGCGCTTGGCCAGCAGCTCACCGACTTCGCCCAGATGCAGCAGCCAGGCCGCGCGATCGGTGAGGTGTTGGTTGCCGATGTGCTGATCGCCAAGGGCGAGCTCGAGTCGGCGGTGTCGCTGCTGAAGGGCGCGGCGGCAGCGCTGGCGCCAACCGGGTATTCGTGGGGGCCGCTCGCGTGGATGCTGTTGGCGCAGGCGCTTGGACAGCTGGGTGAGACGGTCGAGGCCGGAAAGATCTTGTCCCGGGCGGAATCTCGGCACGGGCTCAAGTCGATGCTGTTCGCGCCGGAGCTTGCGCTGGCGCGTGCGTGGACGCTGTCGGCTCGGGGCGACAACCATGGGGCGGTCGCTGCGGCGCGCGACGGCGCGAAGGCAGCCGAGCGAGGCGGCCAGTCGGCCGTCGCGTTGCGGGCGCTGCACGATGCGGCTCGACTCGGCGACATCCGGGCCGCCGACGGTATCGCGCGGCTCGGCGCCGAAATCGATTGTCCCTTCGGCCAATTGGCACTCGACCACGCCCGCGCAGTGGTCGCACGCGACGCGGCGGCGCTGAACGATGTGTCGGCGCAGTTGGGCGCGCTTGGATTGAAGCGCTCCGCCGCCGATGCCGCGGCGCAGGCGCAGGGGTGACGGCGAGGTCCAAAACTGCTGCAGAGGACCTCCGTTGGCCGCACCTAAGATTGCTAGCTGACGACGGAGCAGAGAGGTGCCGGATGAGCGTGCTGGACGCGTTCCTGTCGACGTGGTCGAACGCACGCGCCACGTTCGGCGGCGGCACGCCGCAGACGGGTGCCCAGTACGACGGCAGCGGCAAGCTGACCGAGCTGCAGAACACGCTGAAGTCCGCAGCGCCCGATGGCCAGTGGACGGGCACAGCGTCCAAGGCTTACGGCAACGCGAACAACGAACACGGTCGTGTACTGGGACAGATGGCCGGATTGGATCGACGACTGGCATCTGAGGTCACAGCGTCTGCGAACGTCGTGGCGGGCGGTCGTCGCGATTTGGACGCGGTGCGCAAATGGGTTCTCGATGTGGCGTCAACGGCGCCACAGAACCAGGCGGGCGAGCGCATGATGCTGCCGATCGTTCAAAAGGGCCTGAAGGATCTGACAGACATCGTCCAACGCTGCAACGGCGACCTGAACGCGATCGGCGGTCGCATCCAGGCCATCGGCCAGGAGTATCAAGCGTTGGGCAACCAAAGATTCGGCCGACCGAACGGCGTTTCAACACCCGGGGATTCGCCAACGCCGAAGATCCAAGCGGTCGACTTCCGCGAAGGGCCGGCTCCAGAAGAACCCCCACAGCCCTCGGAGACAATATGAGCGGTGACCCGCTGTACGTACAGCCCGACGGCGTGCGGTCCTATTCGCAGATTCACGACGAGGTTGTGGCTGGCCTGACGCAACTGATGGGCGCCGCTGCGCCCGAGGCCGCCGGTGTGCAGACCAGTCACGGGGCCATCGCTTCCGCGGTGAGCACCGCATTGAGCGCCGTTCTGGGAAGTCGTCAGGTCACCATGCAAACAACGTCGACCTCCGGCAGGACGATCTCCGAGTTGCTGCAGAAGGCCGCGCAGATGTACGAGCAGGGCGATCAGAAGGGCGCGGCCACGCTGCGTGCCGCGGCCGAGGCGCTGGAGAGCGCCAATGCGGCTGGCGCGCCAGGTGCGACGGGCGCGTCAGGCGGCCCGGGTGGCGGAGGCGGTTCCGGCTCGGGCGGCTCAGACATGATGGGCCAGTTGCTCGGCCAGGTTGGCCAGCAGGCCGGGCAGTTGGGCCAGATGGCGCAGTCGGTAGCGCAGCCGCTGCAGGGTCTCGCCCAAGGGCTGCAGCAGCTCCCCCAACAGGTTATGCAGGGCGTCCAACAGGCTGTCCAGCAGGCGAGCCAGTCGGCCGAGAAGGCCGTCGACGCAAAGGGCACCGGTCAAGCTGATCCGACTGCGCCCCAACAAGACTCGCGCGACAAGGCCGCGCCCGGAGAATCGGCGAACACGGGCCGCGCACCCCAACTGCCGCGTGCGGAACGCGAACAGCCGGCGCAGACCCGGCCGCAGGCCGACTGAGTCCGCTACATCCTCCTGCGGAGGTCCTCGCCGCTGTGGTGCGGCTGCTCCGGCGACTTCACGGGCGCCGGGCCCGCGCCGTGCCGACTGTCAGCGGAGGGTCCTGCCATGGCGCGGTCATCTGTCTCAGCGCGGTGCAAGGGTTCGCGTCTGTCGGGCTGGACCTCTTGCGCCCTGTCCGGTTGATCCTCCTTGGCGCCGCCGGCTTCGTCCCGCGGCTGTTGCGGTGGACCGCCCGCGCTCATTGGGCCCTGGCCGGGCACACTCGATGCGCCGGCCTGCCCGCCCGTGGCCTGACCGCCTTGGGCCGCCTGCATGGCCTGCTGCATCAGCGAGCCGAACATGCCTGTCTGCCCGCCGATCGCCTGCGCGGGTGCACCCGCCATCTGCCCTAGCTGTCCGGCCTGCTGGCCGACCTGTCCGAGCATGCCGACGATTTGGCCGACGGACTGTGAGCCGGCGTCGTCGGAGTTCTGATACGCCGCCTGCGCGGCACCCAACTTGCCGGAGAACATAGTCTCCTTCGCCTGCAGCGTCGCAACGTTGACGGCCAACGGCGCCGCCAGTGTCGGCAGCACCGCCGAGATGGTCGCGCTCAACGCGTCTTGACCGGCGGGAAGCATCGGTATCTCGGGAAGCTCGACGGAAGCCGAGTTCCAGGAGATGCCTTCGGGCTTCTTCAGCGGATCGGTCATCGCGCGTCACCATTCATCGTCGTCGTCGCCCTCGTCGAGGTCATAGTCGAGGGACGCGGGCACCGCGAGGCTTGCCGCGGTGCCACCGCTTTCACCGCGCTGACCCATCATCGGCGCCGTACCGCCCATGCCGGCGCCCGCGGCCACCGGGACGGCGCCGGCAGTCGCGGTGGAGCCGGCCGTGGCGCCTTCCGCAGGCGCGGTGCTTACGGACTTGGTGCCCACCAGGTTCGCCATCTGTGGCGTCTGCAGCGGGCTTCCGCCGGAGCCTGGCAGCGACGCCGCGCGCACCATGCCCGAGCCACCTCCCGCACCGGAACCACCCGCCAGCGGATGGTTGGAGAACGAGGTGAACGGCAGGCCGGCGGCGCCGAGTGAATCCGCCTTGCCTCCAGAACCGAACATCGAGGTCAGCTGTTGCAGCGGCTGAGACAACTGCTGCAGTTGCTGGCCCATCTGCTGAGGCACCGCCATCAGCGCCTGGCCGATCTGCGTCGGAATCTGCGCGGCCATGGATCCCATCTGGCTCATCATCTGCATTGCTTGCTGAGATCCGCCACCGGCTTGTTTCGAGGCCTCCTCGGCGGTGTCTTTCGTCTCTTTCCCGCCGGGCACGGACGGGGCAGCACCGGGAAATGGGATGCTCGGGGGCACGCCGAGAGTGTTGGCGAGTTCCGTCGTGTGGGCCGTCACGTTGGCCATGTTCTGGGACAGCCCCATCTTGATGCGGCTCTGCACCAGCTCCTGGGCATTGCTGAACGGCATCGCCGCGATGGCCTCGCACTCGTGCTGGACCTCCTGCGCGATCGTGTTCGCCAGCATCTTGGCTTTCACCACGGTGGCTTCCATGGCGCGCAGCTTCCCCGCGATCGCGGCTGCGTGTGCGGCGTTGGTCTCGTGGCCTCCGATGATCGTGGTGGCCTCACCCGTCGCGGCCAGTGCTCCGGCACCCTCCCAGACGTCCGCGAGCTTCATCAGCTGCCCCTGCTGCTGGGGCACGATCGATCCGGTGATTTTCGCGGCAAGCGCCTCATACGTCGCCGCCGTGGCGGCCAGCATCTCCTCGTCGACGTTCGGCCAGCCGGGACCGGTCACCGTCTGCGACCCGTACGGGCTCGAATCGGGAGGTATGGCCATGGCATACAAATTACCGTGGCGGCGATAGCTGTCGGTCCGCTAATCGCGCCGCCGATCAGGGCCGACTATTGCGGCTCCAGCCACCCCTCCGATAGCCGGAGCCGGCGCTGGATGCCGACCTCGGCGAGGAATCGCTCATCGTGGCTGACGATGACGAACGCGCCTTCGTACGCATTGAGCGCCGACTCCAGCTGGCCGACGCTGACCAGGTCCAGGTTGTTGGTCGGCTCGTCGAGCAGCAGCAACTGCGGCGCGGGTTCCGCGTAGAGCACGCACGCCAGCGTGGCGCGAAGCCGCTCGCCTCCCGACAGCGCGCCCACCGGACGGTGAATCCGATTGCCACTGAACAGAAACTGCGCGAGCAGATGCATGCGACGGGTATGGCTCAGGCTCGGCGCAAACGCGGCCAGACTCTGCGCGACGGTGCGGTCTGGGTCGAGCAGATCGAGGCGCTGCGACAGGTAGGCGCTGCGACCGTCGGCACGGACCAGCGAGCCCGCCTCTGGCTGCAGGTCGCCTGCGATGATACGCAGCAGCGTCGACTTTCCCGCACCGTTGGGGCCCGTCAGCGCGATGCGTTCGGGTCCGCGGATATTCAGGTCAATACCGTTGTCAGCGAAGAGCTTTCGGCCCCCGTGATCGACCCGCAGGCCCTCGCCCCGAAAAACGGTCCTTCCCGCGGGGACGGTCGTGTCGGGCAGTTCCAGCACGATCGTGTCGTCGTCGCGAAGCGCGCGCTCAGCGCCGTCGAGCTGGAGCCGCGCGTCGTTCACCCGTTTGGCGTGCACATCGTCGGATCGGGCCGCCGACTCCTGAGCGCTGCGCTTCATCGCTCCCGCGATGATCTTCGGCAGCCCTGCGTCTTTCACGTTGCGTGCCGCGGTGCTCGACCGGCGGGCGGCCCGTTCGCGGGCCTCCTGACGCTGGCGCTTCTCGCGCTTCAGCTGCTGCTCGATATTGCGCAGATTTGCCTCCGCCGTGTGTTGCGACTCCCGCACGGCCTGCTGGTACTTGCTGAAATTTCCTCCGTAGAAAAGTATTTCGCCGTGGTACAGCTCGGCGATGCGGTCCATCCTGTCGAGCAGCACGCGGTCGTGGCTGACCAACAGCAGGCATCCGGGGTAGTCGTCCAACGCGTCGTAGAGCCGTTGGCGCGCATCGACGTCGAGGTTGTTGGTTGGCTCGTCGAGCAACAGCACATCGGGCCGCTTGAGCAACTGCGCGGCCAGCCCGAGCGACACCACCTCGCCGCCGGACAGCGAGCCGAGCCGTCGATCAAAGGCGATGCGGCCAAGGCCGAGACGGTCGAGCTGAGCGTGGGTGCGCTCCTCGATATCCCAGTCGTCGCCGATCGCCGTGAACACGTGCTCGCCCGCATCGCCTGCGGCTAAGGCGTTGAGCGCGTCAAGGACCGGGGCCACGCCCAATACGTCTGCCACGCTGCGCTCCGCGACGAAGGGCAGCGTCTGCGGCAGATAGCCCACAGTGCCGTCGACGGTGATCGTGCCTGCCGTGGCGCGGTATTCGCCTGCGATCAGCCGCAGCAGCGTGCTCTTGCCTGCGCCGTTGGGTGCGACGAGTCCGGTGTGACCGTCCTCGATTGTGAACGACAGATCGTCGAACAGCGGGGTGTCATCGGGCCAGGAAAAGAACAGATTTGAACAAGAAATAGACATGTGAGATCTCTCGTGGGATGCACGGAAAGGACGGGGGTGCCAGATCGCCGGCCACCGTCAACTCACATGACTTCAGGGTATGCGTGCGGTCAACCGGTTAAATAACGCCGCAGTATGTCTGTAGCGGCCGTGATCTGGGCCACCTCGACATGCTCGTCCGTGCGGTGCGCGAGGTTGGGGTCGCCGGGTCCGTAGTTGACCGCCGGAATGCCCAGTGCCGCGAACCGCGCCACATCCGTCCAGCCGTACTTGGCGCGGACCTGGCCGCCTGCCGCGTCGACGAGCGCGGCGGCCGCCGGCTTGGACAGTCCTGGCAGTGCACCAGCTGCGGAATCGGTCATTTCGATCCGCACGTCCAGCCCGTCGAGCACCTCGTGGACGTGTTCGAGCGCCTGCTCGACGCTGCGATCCGGGGCGAAGCGGAAGTTCAACGTCACCGACGCCGCGTCGGGGATGACGTTGCCCGCAACGCCGCCGTCGATACGCACCGCCGACAGCCCTTCGCGATACGTGCAGCCGTCGATGTCGACGCTGCGGGGCTGATACGCCGACAGCCGGTCCAGCACCTCGCCGAGCTTGTGAATCGCGTTGTCGCCCAA
>JAVXWV010000403.1:0-5908 GCA_032230775.1 Mycobacterium sp.
ACAAAGACAGAACTGAAAGCCATTGCGGCGCCCGCGATCATCGGGTTGAGCAGGCCTGCGGCGGCCAAGGGGAGTGCCGCGACGTTATAGGCGAACGCCCAGAACAGATTGCCCTTGATCGTCGTCAATGTCTTGCGTGACAGGCGGATCGCATCCGGGACGGCACGTAGATCGTCACGCACCAACGTGAGGTCGCTTGCCTCGATCGCCACGTCGGTTCCACTGCCCATCGCAAGGCCGAGGTCCGCTTGTGCGAGCGCGGCCGCGTCATTGACGCCGTCGCCAACCATGGCGACGATCTTGCCCTGATCTTGCAATAGCTTGACTGCGTCGACCTTCTCCGATGGCAGCACCTCGGCGATCACCTCGTCGATACCCACCTGACTCGCGACCATGCGGGCAGCCGCTTCGTTGTCTCCCGTGAGCATGATTGGTGTCAACCCGAGAGCCCGCAGTTCCCCGACCGCCTCGGCCGATGTCGCCTTGACCGCGTCGGTTACCACCAGCACACCGCGGGCCTTGCCGTCCCAGCCAACGGCGACGGCGGTCGTGCCGTCAGATTCCGCCTCACTCATGGCCTTTGCGAGTTCCTCGGACAGATCGAGCAACCGTCGACGACCTACCACTACGGTGTGGCCGTCGACGACGCCTTGCACCCCGAGCCCCTCGAGGCTCTTGAATTCCTGCACGCGCGGGAGTTCGCCGACCTTGTCACGCGCCCCCGTCGCGATTGCCGTAGCAATCGGGTGTTCTGACGAATCCTCAAGCGCCCCGGCGAATCGCAAGACGTCACCGGGTTCTTCACCGGTTGCTGTGATCACGTCCAGCAGCGTCATCGTGCCCGTGGTGATCGTGCCCGTCTTGTCCAAGACGATGGTGTCGATGCGGCGGGTGGACTCAAGCACTTCCGGTCCCTTGATCAGGATGCCCAATTGGGCTCCCCGGCCGGTCCCGACCATCAACGCGGTTGGCGTCGCCAGTCCCAGCGCGCACGGGCACGCGATGATCAGCACCGCCACCGCGGCCGTGAATGCCGCTGCCACCGATCCGCCCGTCGCGATCCAGAACCCCAACGTCGCCACAGCGAGGGCAATGACGATCGGCACGAACACCCCGGAGATCTTGTCCGCCAACCGCTGAGCCTGGGCCTTGCCGTTCTGCGCGTCCTCGACGAGGCGCGCTATCTGTGCGAGCTGCGTGTCGGCGCCAACGCGGTTCGCCCGCACCAGGAGCCGGCCAACCACGTTGATCGTGGCGCCGGCCACCTGGTCGCCGGGTCCCACGTCAACCGGCACCGACTCACCGGTGAGCATCGAAGCATCCACGGCCGAACTGCCGTCGACGACGACACCGTCGGTGGCGATGTTCTCGCCTGGACGCACCACGAACTCGTCGCCAACCGTCAGCCTGTCGATCGGAATACGTTGTTCGACACCGGCTCTGAGCACCGAGACATCCTTGGCGCCGAGTTCCAGCAGCGCCTCCAGCGCCGCACTCGCGCGGCGTTTGGCCCTGGCCTCGAAATAGCGCCCAGCAAGGATGAGCGTGGTCACCCCTGCCGCGACTTCGAGGTAGATGTCGCCCGTTCCCGACACCAACGCGTATATCGACCAGCCGAGCGCGGCGAGCGTGCCCATAGAGATCAGCGTGTCCATCGTTGCGGCGCCGTGCCGCAGGTTCGACCACGCCGCGCGATGGAACGGCCACGCGCCCCAGGCCACGACCGGCACCGTGAGGGTCAACGAGAGCCAGTGCCAGTACGCGAACTGCAGTGCCGGAACCATCGCCATCGCGACTACGGGCACGGTAAGCGCCAACGAGATCAACAACCGTCGCCTAAACGGGTCGCCAGGATTCTCGTCAGCCGCGGTAGCCGCCTCGGGTAGATGCGCCTGGTAGCCGGCCTCCTCCACAGTCGCCACCAACTGTTCGGGCGTGACGGCGTCCCCGTACTCGACGCGGGCCTTCTCGGTCGCGAAGTTGACCGTCGCGGTGACACCGTCAAGCTTGCTGAGCTTCGTCTCGATTCGATGTGCACACGACGCGCACGTCATGCCATCAATCGTGAGCTCGACGGAGGTCATGTCGCCAGCCTACAGCATGTGTACCGTACCCCCCTAGGGTATGACGGAAGTGTAGAAAGGAACGATGACAATGACGATGACGATGTGGATGCGAATGACCCTGATCGGTGCAGGCGCCCTGACTGTGCTGGCCATCTCGACCGGCTGTAGCAGCTCCAACGAGCCCGAACACCCGGCGAGCCACTCCGCGCCGCCGAGCGCGACCGCCGCCCCAGGCATGACCGCTGCGGCCGAGGCGCACAACGACGCGGACGTGACGTTCGCCCAGCACATGATTCCCCACCACACGCAGGCGATCGAGATGAGCGACACCCTGCTGGCCAAGCAGGGCATTGACCCGCGGGTCACCGAGCTTGCCAATCAGATCAAGGCCGCCCAGGGCCCCGAGATTCAGCAGATGCAGGGCTGGTTGACCCAATGGGGCACTGCTCCGATGCCGCCGATGTCCGGGCACGGCGACATGCCAGGGATGAGCGGCATCATGTCCGAGCAGGACATGACGGCCCTGAAAAACGCACAGGGCGTCGACGCCGCCAAGCTGTTCCTGACGCAGATGATCTCGCATCACGAAGGTGCAATCACCATGGCGCAGACCGAAATCAAGGATGGTCAGTATCCGTCCGCCGTCGAATTGGCACACGCGATCGTGACCGACCAGCAGCGGGAGATCGACACAATGAACGGCATCCTCGCCACGCTATAGGCGCGCGTGGCAGCATCTGCGGTCATGCGCATCCTCGTGCAACGCGTGACCTCGGCGTCGGTGACGGTAGAGGGTGACGTCGTCGGCGCCATCCGGCCGGACGGCCAGGGACTGCTCGCGCTGGTCGGCGTCACTCACACCGACGACCCCGCGAAGGCGCAGCGGTTGGCCGAAAAGCTCTGGCAACTAAGGATTCTCGACGACGAAAAGTCTGCAAGTGACGTTGGCGCTCCGATTCTGGTGGTCAGCCAGTTCACCCTATACGCCAACACCGCCAAGGGGCGACGGCCGACCTGGAACGCCGCAGCGCCTGGCGCCGTCGCCGAGCCACTCGTGACCGTCTTCGCCGACACGTTGCGACAATTCGGCGCACGCGTCGAGTCAGGCGTGTTCGGCGCCGATATGCAGGTCGAACTGGTCAACGACGGCCCGGTGACGGTGCTGCTCGAACTCTGACCTACGCCGTCGTCGCGACCTGGATGCCCTCGGAGGGCTGGACGATGACGAAGCCCTGCCCGTAGAACGACACCTGAATCGCCTCGCCGGAACCGCGACCGATCAACGCACCCGCCTTGAAGCTCGTCTTCAACTGCGTCTGCAGGTTCGCCGACCACGCCACGATCGCGTTGGTGTCGGCGAAGGTCGGCGCCTCCGCGGCATTGAGGACGACCGGCGGGCCGTCGGTGGTCAGCGCCACCCATCCCGTTCCGCGCAACGTCGTGTTGAACAGCCCGCCCGCCACCATGCTGCCGCCCTTCACCCGCTCGATGTTCCAATCGAGGCTCGAGGAGAAGGCGAGCACGTTCTTGCCGCTGATCGACAGGCCGGCGTTGTTCAGGTTCAGCAGATGCACGTCGTAGGCGCGCTCGGCGAGGAAAACATCGCCCTGACCCTGGCACCGCATCAGCGGCAGACCCTCTCCGGTGAGCGCCTTCTTGATGAACTTCGAGGCGCCGCCGCCCTCGAAAGCGAAGTCCACGTTGCCCTGATACGCGACCATCGCTCCCTGACGCGCCATGAACGGTTCGCCGAGCCGCACGCGCAACAGCTTCGAATTCTGGTTCGCTATCGGCTTTGCCTCTTTTTCGCTGAACCGTCCGTCGACGAGATCCCCGGTGATGCCTGTGAATCCGTCACCGCCAGGAGCGCTCATGGGGGCGGCCTGAGGTGGGGCACCCTGAGGTTGGGCTTGAGGCTGCGGGGGAGGTCCGCCTATCGGCGCGCGGCTGACCTGGCCTCGATGGGACACCTGATCGGTCCAGCGCTGGCCGTCCCACCAACGGTGCTCATAGCGGCCTTCGGGGTCGGGTTGCCAGCTTCCGGGTCCACCAGTTCCTGTCATGGGAACCAAACTATGGCAACCGCTGGCATCCTTATGGCATGGCAAAGGAAATCGACCGGGTCCGGGCGAAGAGCGCCCTCGCGGTCATCAAGCAGCACCCCGGCATGGTGCTGTTCGCCGTCTCGCCGGTGATCATCGCGCTGGGTCTCGTCTGGTGGTTGGTCAGCCCGACCCTGGCCGTGCTGCTGCTGATCGGGGCGGTCGTCGGCGGTGGCGCCGTCCTGCTCATGAAGCGCTAGGTACCGGCCGGCCCGTTTCGGCGGCGAGCTCCTCGATGGTGAGTCCGTCGAGTCGCTTGTCGAGCACCTCGATCATGTGGGGACAACTCGTCGACCGGGTGATCGGCAGGGCAGGCCAGCGCGTCGTCAAGTCCCTGAGCTTGCCGGAGGACGACCTTGTCTGTATCGAACACGTGCTGCGGGGTCGCTTCGCCGAGGTCAGCCGCAGCCAGCTCGCGACACTTGATGTCTTCAAAGCCGTTCGCTCGCGGTGAAAGCGGTTCCATCAGGCTTGTAACGGTGTAATCATGTAATCATGAGACACCAACACATCCATGGCCGACGGTCCGGCCGCTCCGGCGGTTGGCAGCAGGCCGAGCAAACCGATGCAAGCGATGCCGCCGACTGGTTCGCAGGCCGGCTTCCCGACGGCTGGTTCGCAGGCGACCCGACGGTCGTCGTCGACCGCGAAGAAATCACTGTCATCGGCCGCCTGAAGGAACCTCAGGGCGCCGACGGCACGGACGGCACCGAAAGCGAAGCCCACGCCTCGGGACGCGTTGCCCGCTTCCGCGAGGAGACCCGCTCCGAGCGGATGGGCATCGCCGACGAAGCCGAGGCGCGCTACGGCCGCAAGGTCGCGTGGGGCGTGCAGGTCGGCGACGAAGGTTCTGAGCGGATTCTGTTCACCCACATCGCCGTACCCGTGATGACCCGGCTCAAGCAGCCCGAGCGCCAGGTGCTTGACACCCTCGTCGACGCAGGGGTGGCCCGGTCACGGTCTGACGCGCTGGCCTGGTCGGTGCGGCTCGTCGGTGAGCACGCGGACGAGTGGCTGGGCAAGCTACGCGACGCCATGAAGAACGTCGACGACGTGCGTGCCGAGGGCCCAGAGCTCTAGACCTGGGTCATGGCCCAGTATTCGCCGCGACGGGCCAGCAGCTCGTCGTGGCTGCCGCGCTCGACGATCCTGCCCGCCTCCATCACCAGGATGACGTCCGCATCGCGGATCGTCGAAAGCCGGTGCGCGATGATGAAACTCGTTCGATCGCGGCGCAGCTCGCCCATCGCGTGCTGAATCAACAGCTCGGTACGGGTGTCCACGGAACTGGTGGCCTCGTCGAGGACGAGCAGCTGCGGACGGGCTAGGACTGCGCGGGCGATGGTAATCAGCTGCTTTTCGCCTGCGCTGATGTTGCCGCCGTCGTCGCTGACGATCGTCTGGTAGCCGTTGGGCAGCATGTGAACAAAGCGGTCGACATAGGCGGCCTTGGCGGCGTCGATCACCTCGTCCTCGCTGGCGTCCGGACGACCATAGGCGATGTTGTCATAGATGGTGCCGCCCAACAGCCACGTGTCCTGCAGCACCATCCCGATCCGGGAGCGCAGCGACTGGCGGCTGACCGACGAGATGTCCACCCCATCAACGAGAATGCGCCCGGAGTCGACGTCATAGAACCGCATCAGCAGATTCACCAAAGTCGTCTTGCCTGCCCCGGTCGGGCCGACGATCGCCACGGTGCTGCCGGGTTCGGCCACCAGTGACAGGTCTTCGATCACC
>JAVXWV010000346.1:0-10026 GCA_032230775.1 Mycobacterium sp.
ATCGGGATCAGCATCGCCTCGAACAGGACGTAGAAGAAGAAGACGTCGAGCGACCCGAACACGCCGATCACGATCGCCTCGGTGGCGAGCATCAGCGCGAAGAACGTCGGGATGCTGCGCTCACCGGTGTCCGCCTCATGCCATGACGACAGCACGATGACCGGCGTGAGGACGGCTGTCATGAGGATGAGCGCAAGGCCGATGCCGTCGACCCCGACGGCATAGTGCGCGCCGAACGCCTTGATCCAGTCGTGGCTCTGCACGAACTGGAAGCGGGCTCCGTTGGCGTCGTAGGCGACCGCCATCGCGATGGCGCCGGCAAGGGTGAGCAGGGAGGCGCCGAGAGCGACGAGCTTCGCGCGCTCACGGGCAAACAGCGCCGCGACGGCGCCGATGAGCGGGATGACGCCCAGCACTGTCACCCACGGGAACCCGGTCGAGGAGGTCATCAGCTCACCCCACCCGCACGAGCAGGAGGGCGGCGGTGACCGCGAAAGCGCCGACCAGCATGGACAACGCGTAGGACCTGGCGAAGCCGGTCTGCGACCGCCGCAGCCGCGCACTCGTGCCGCCGATCAGGGCAGCGAGTCCGTTCACACCGCCGTCGACCCCGCGGCCGTCGAAGTAGACGAGAGCGCGAGTCAGGTAGGCGCCCGGTCGCATGAAGACGTTTTCGTTGATCGCGTCGCCGTAGAGGGAGCGACGCGCCGCCCAGGTCACCGGGGTGACGTTGAGCGGCTGCTCGACCGGGACGGGCTTGCGGGCCACGAGCCACCAGGCTGCGAGCACGCCACCCGCGACGACAAGCAGTGTCATCAGTGTGAGGATGAGCGGAGCGATCGTGTGCGTGCCGACCTCGACACTGTGACCGACCGCCGGCTCCAGGAAGTTCTGCAGCGACCCGCCCAGCACCAGCAGGCCACCGACGAGGATCGAGCCCGCCGCCAGCACGGCCATCGGGATCAGCATCACGTTCGGCGACTCGTGCGGGTGCACGTCCTTGGCCCACCGACGGTTGCCGAAGAAGGTCATGATCATCAACCGGGACATGTAGAACGCAGTGACGCCTGCGCCGACCAGTGCGACCACGCCAAGGATCCAGCCCTCGGCACCGCCCTTGTCGAACGCAGCCTCGATGATCTTGTCCTTGGAGAAGAAGCCGGCGAACGGTGGCAGGCCGATGATCGCGAGATAGCCGAACCCGAAGGTCCAGAACGTCCACGGCATCACCGTGCGCAGCGCGCCGTAGCGCCGCATGTTCACCTCGTCGTTCATGCCGTGCATCACCGACCCGGCGCCGAGGAACAGGCCGGCCTTGAAGAAACCGTGAGTCAGCAGGTGCATGATCGCGAACGCGTATCCGGCCGGACCCAGCCCGGCGGCCAGCACCATGTAGCCGATCTGCGACATCGTCGACGCGGCAAGCGCTTTCTTGATGTCGTCCTTGGCGCAGCCGACGATGGCCCCGAACAGCAGCGTGACCGCACCGACGATCACCACACCCAACTGTGCGGTCGGCGCCACGTCGAACACCGGACCTGACCGCACGATCAGGTAAACGCCGGCGGTGACCATGGTGGCGGCGTGGATGAGCGCCGACACCGGTGTGGGACCTTCCATCGCGTCGCCGAGCCAGGACTGCAGTGGCACCTGGGCCGACTTGCCACACGCCGCAAGCAACAGCAGAAGCCCGATGGCGGTGAGTGTGCCCTCACCGAGCTGGTGTGCGGCCGAGAAGACTCCCGCGAAGGAGATCGAGCCGATGTAGGCGAACATCACCATCAGCGCGATGGCCAGGCCGAGGTCGCCGACGCGGTTCACCACGAACGCCTTCTTGGCAGCAGTGGCGGCCGAGGGCTTGTACGACCAGAACCCGATCAGCAGGTACGACGCAAGACCCACGCCTTCCCACCCGACGTACAGGCCGAGGTAGTTGTCGGCGAGCACCAACAGCAGCATCGCCGAGAGAAACAGGTTGAGGTAGGCGAAAAACCGTCTGCGCTCGGGATCTTCGGCCATGTAGCCGATCGAATAGATGTGGATCAGCGAGCCGACGCCGGTGATCAGTAGCACGAAACACATGGACAACGCGTCCAGCTGCAGGCCGAAGTCCACATGCAGACCGGCGACCGGCACCCACGAGAACAGGGCCTCATGGACGATCCGGTCTTCCGCGTGACGGCCGAGCATGTCGACGAACAGCACGACGCCTGCGGCGAACGACGCTAGCGCCGCGAGGCAGCCAAGCAGGTGACCCCAGCTGTTAGTTCGTCTGCCCGCGAGCAGCAGGATCGCCGCTCCCGCCAGCGGGAGGGCGATCACCAGCCACACAAGAGTTGTCATGGCGGCCTTAGTTTTTCAGCAGACTGACGTCGTCGACCGAGGCCGAGCGGCGGGTGCGGAAGACGGTCATGATGATCGCGAGGCCGACCACCACCTCACACGCGGCGACCACCATGGTGAAGAACGCCACCACTTGACCGTCGAGATGGCCGTGCATGCGGGAGAACGCGACGAACGCGAGGTTCGCTGCGTTGAGCATCAGCTCGACGCACATGAACATGACAATGGCGTTGCGGCGCAGCAGCACTCCCGCCGCGCCGATCGTGAACAACAACGCCGACAAGTAGAGATAGTTGTCAGGATTCATCGGCACCACCGTTCTGGCCGTTCGTCGGCACCCGGGCAGGTTGTTTGTGCAGAACAGTGCTGACCGACAGCGCCGAGCCCCTTCCGTCGGGTAGCCGGGCGGGGACGTCGACGGCGTTGTGCCGTGCGTACACACCGGGGTTGGGCAAGGTCCCTGGGTGCGCGCCGGGCTTGAATCGATCGGCGGCCATTTCGCGCTGGGTCTTGCGGTGCTCGAAGCGTTCGCGGTGGGCCAACACCATGGCGCCGAGCGCCGCCGTGATGAGCAGCGCCCCTGTGAGCTCGAACGCCCATAGGTACTTGGTGAAGATCAGCGCCGCGAGCCCCTGCACATTACCGCCGGCGTTGGCCTGCGCCAGTCCGGTGAATCCCGCCGCGGAGACGTTCCCGATTCCGCCGATCAGCAGAATCCCGAAGCCGAATCCGATCACTATCGCTGCCATACGTTGCCCGCGAAGCGTTTCCGCCAGCGCCTCGGACGTGTCGACGCCAATTAGCATGAGCACGAACAGGAACAGCATCATCACCGCGCCGGTGTAGACGACCACCTGCACGACACCGAGGAACAGTGCGTCCTGCGCGATGTAAAGCACCGCAAGCGCGATCATCGTGCTGGCCAGGAACATCGCCGAGTACACGGCCTTCTGGGCGGCAACCACACCGACAGCTCCGACCAACGCGACGGCACCGAACACCCAGAACAGCACCGCCTCCGACGTCGAGGTATGCCCGGCGGTGTCGGCGGCCAGCGCCGCGAGGTAGTCGATCGTCACTGCACATCCTCGGTAAGAGGCTTGATCTTTCCGAGGTAGTAGTCCTCATCCGTGCTGCCGGGCTCCATCGCATGTGGCGGGGCGAGCATCCCCGGCTGCATCGGTGCGAGCAGCTTGTCCTTGCCCCAGATGAGGTCGGCGCGGTTGTCGTCGGCCATCTCGTATTCGTTGGTCATCGTCAGTGCGCGGGTGGGGCACGCCTCGATGCACAACCCGCAGCCGATGCAGCGCAGATAGTTGATCTGGTAGACCCGGCCGTATCGTTCGCCTGGCGAGAACCGCTCCTCGGCGTTGTTGTCCGCGCCCTCGACGTAGATGGCGTCTGCCGGGCAGGCCCAGGCACACAGCTCGCAGCCGATGCATTTCTCCAGCCCGTCGGGATACCGGTTGAGCTGGTGGCGGCCGTGATAGCGCAGTGCGACTGGTCCGGGTTTCTCCGGGTACTGCTCGGTGATCTGCTTCTTGAACATGGTGCCGAACGTGACGCGGAAACCCTTGAGTGCGTCGAGGAACTTAGGCATCGGTTCGCTCCTTCGTGGGGGTAGTCCGCTGGCCGGGCAGTGGCGGCACCGGGAAGCCACCCTCAGCGACAGGTGGCTTCGGAATCCTCCGAATGTTCCTGGCCCGCAAGGCTCTCCAGAGCACGAACAGCAGGATCAACGCCACCACGACGCCCGCGGTGATCAGCCCCGTGGCGGCTGCGTCGTAGCCGTGGGTGCGCAGGCTGTGGGTGATCGCGACGATCATGATCCAGACCAGCGACACCGGGATGAGGACTTTCCAGCCCAGCGCCATGAACTGGTCGTAGCGCAGCCGGGGCAGTGTGGCGCGCAGCCACATGAAGAAGAACAGGAACGCCCACACCTTGGCGATGAACCAGATCAGACCCCACCAGCCTGTGTTGGCGCCGTCCCACATATTGATCGGCCATGGAGCGTGCCAGCCGCCGAGGAACAGCGTGGAGGCCAGCGCCGAAACCGTGGTCATGTTGACGTACTCGGCGAGCATGAACATCGCGAACTTCAGCGACGAGTACTCGGTGTGGAATCCGCCGACGAGTTCGCCCTCAGCCTCGGGTAGATCGAAAGGCGCGCGGTTGGTTTCGCCGACCATCGCCGTCACGTACACCAGGAAGGACGGCAGCAGCAGGAAGACGTACCAGGTGCCCTGCTGGGCGGCGACGATGCCTGAGGTCGACATGGTGCCCGCGTAGATGAAGACGGCGGCGAATGACAGTGCCATCGCGATCTCGTAGGAGATCACCTGTGCGCTCGAGCGCAGCCCCCCCAGAAGGGGGTAGGTGGACCCGGACGCCCAGCCGGCAAGCACGATGCCGTACACGCCGATCGACGTGACGGCAAGGATGTAGAGCACCGCGACGGGCATATCGGTCAACTGCAACGCGGTTCGGTGCCCGAACACCGACACCTCACCGCCCATCGGGATGACGGCGAACGCCAAGAAGGCGGGAATGACCGAAATGACCGGAGCCACAAGGTAGACGAACTTGTCGACACCGGCAGGAATGATGGCTTCCTTGAGGGCCAGCTTGATGCCGTCGGCCAACGATTGCAGCAGGCCCCACGGGCCGACCCGGTTGGGGCCGGGGCGCATCTGCATCCACCCGAGGATCTTGCGCTCGGCCAGGATCGCTACGAGCACCGTCAGCAGGAGGAACACGAAGATCCCGAGCGACTTGGCGAGGATCAGCCACCACGGGTCATGGCCGAAGAGCGTCGGATCGGGATACGTCACTGCACTGCCCGCCCGATCGATACGACGGCGCCGGTCGTCACTGCGAGCTGCTGGTGCACGGAAGAGCCTGCGGAATTCAGCGGCAGCCAGACGACACGATCCGGCATCTCGGTGATGGCCAGCGGCAGGGTGATCTCACCGCGGTTGGTGCTGGCGGAGACCAAATCGCCCTCGGCAGCGCCTATCTCGCTCGCGGTGGCGGTGGACAGTCTGGCGACGGGCGGGTGAGCAGTTCCCGCGAGGTAGGGCTCGCCGTCCTGCAGCCGCCCCGCGTCGAGCAGCATCCGCCAACTGGCGAGCACCGCCTCACCGGATCCTGGCGCTGACGGCCGTTCCGGCGACACCTGCGGTGCGCTGGGCCGAGTCCCGCCCCACTGTCCAAGGCGTGCCATTTCATCGCCGGCGGCCGCCGCGTTCGGTAGGGCGAGGTCGACGCCGATCTCGTCGGCGAGGTATTGCAGCACCTTCAGGTCTGGGATTGCGTTGGTCTGCAATGACGGTTCGAACGGCCGAATTCGCCCTTCCCAGTTGACGAATGAACCGGCCTTCTCCACCACCGGCGCCACCGGGAACACCACGTCGGCGAGGTTGGTCACCGCGCTCTCCCGCAGTTCCAGGCTGACAACGAACGGCGCGGCGTCGACGGCCGCAAGGGCGGCATCGGGGTCGGGCAGATCGGCCAGCTCGACCCCGCCGATCAGGAGCGCCCCGAGTTCGCCTGCGCGTGCCGCCGCGAGAATGGCAGTGGTGTCGCGGCCCTTGGCGGTTGGCAGCTCGTCGACGTTCCACGCGGCGGCGGTCTGCTCGCGGGCGGACGCGTCCTCGAGTGGGCGGCCTGCGGGCAGCAGCCCGGGCAGTGCACCGGCTTCCACGGCACCACGATCGCCTGCCCGCCGCGGCACCCACGCCAACCGTGCACCGGTGGCAGCCGCCAATCTGCTTGCCGCTGAGAACGCTCCCGGGGAGTCGGCGAGTCGCTCTCCGACAAGGATCACGGCGCCGGGGAGTTTCAATTGCACGTCATCGGCCAGCTTGTCCAGTGCTGCGGCCTCTGCACCGGGTGCACACTCGATCAGCTTTCCTGCCATCTTGGTCAGCCCACGCGTCGCAAACGGCGCGATCGACTTCACCTGAAGCGCATTCTTGCGGGCCGCCTTGCGCAGCCGCAGATAGACGATCGGCGATTCCTCTTCGGGCTCGAAGCCCACCAGCAGGACCGACGGAGCGCCCTCCAGGTCCGTGTAGGTGACCGTCATCGGCTGGCCTGCGATGTGCGCGGCGAGGAACGCGACCTCCTCATCGCTGTGCTGTCGCGTGCGGAAGTCGATGTCGTTGGTGCCAAGCACCATCCGTGCGAACTTCGAGTAGGCGTAGGCGTCCTCAACGGTGGAACGCCCGCCGACCAGGACTCCGGCGCTGCCATTCGCGGCCGCCAGTCCGGCACCTGCGACGGTGAGGGCTTCCGACCACGACGCGGGCCGGAGCTTGCCGTCCTCGCGAACGAGCGGGGTGGTGATCCGGTCGCCGACCGTCGTATAGGTGAACGCCCAGCGGCCCTTGTCGCAGTTCCACTCCTCGTTCACCTGTGGGTCGTCACCGGCCAGGCGGCGCAACACCTTTCCGCGCCGATGGTCGGTGCGCTGAGCGCACCCCGACGCGCAGTGCTCACAGGCGCTGGGGCTGGACACCAGGTCGAACGGCCGGGCGCGGAACCGGTATGCGGCGCCGGTGAGCGCGCCGACCGGGCAGATCTGCACCGTGTTGCCGGAGAAGTACGACTGGAATGGCTCGCCGGGGGCGATGCCAACCTGTTGCAGCGCACCGCGTTCCAGCAACTCGATGAACGGGTCGCCCGCTATCTGCTCGGAGAATCGGGTGCAGCGCGCGCACAGCACACAGCGTTCCCGGTCGAGCAGCACCTCCGACGAGATGTTGATCGGCTTCGGGAATGTCCGCTTGACGTCCTCGAAGCGAGTTTCGACGCGGCCGTTGGACATCGCCTGGTTCTGCAGAGGGCACTCGCCGCCCTTGTCGCACACCGGGCAGTCCAGCGGGTGGTTGATGAGCAGCAGCTCCATCACCCCGTGCTGCGCCTTGTCCGCCGCCTCGGAAGTGTGCTGCGTGTGCACCACCATGTCCGGTGTACACGTGATGGTGCAGGACGCCATCGGCTTGCGCTGCCCCTCCACCTCGACCAGGCATTGCCTGCAGGCACCCACCGGGTCCAGCAGCGGGTGATCGCAGAACCGCGGAATCTGGACGCCGATCAACTCGGCGGCCCGAATAACCAAGGTGCCCTTGGGCACACTGATTTCCACGTCGTCAATGGTCAGGTTGACCATGTCGACGGGTGCGGCGGCGGCGCCGGTGTCACCAGAACCGACAGTCTGCGTCATCTACGCACCCACTCCTTCGGTGGCCATCAGTGTCGAGGCGTGCGGATCGAACGGACAGCCGCCGTCGAGGTGCGCGACATACTCGTCTCGGAAGAACTTGATCGACGACAGGATCGGGCTGGCTGCGCCGTCACCCAACGCGCAGAACGACTTTCCGAAGATGGTGTCGGAGATGTCCAGCAGCTTGCCGATGTCTTCCTCCGTGCCCGCGCCTGTCTCCAGGCGTTCGTAGATCTGCGCAAGCCAGTACGTGCCCTCGCGGCACGGGGTGCATTTCCCGCAGGATTCGTGCGCATAGAACTCAGTCCAGCGACGCACAGCGCGCACCACGCAGGTGGTCTCGTCGAAGATCTGCAGTGCCTTGGTGCCCAGCATCGACCCCACGCCTGCCATGCCCTCGTAATCCAGTGGCACGTCGAGGTGTTCGTCGGTCAGCAGCGGGGTAGACGAGCCACCTGGCGTCCAGAACTTCAGCGAGTGTCCGGCCCTCACCCCGCCCGCGTACTCCAACAGTTCGCGCAGCGTGATCCCGAGCGGCGCTTCGTACTGGCCGGGCGTCGTAACGTGGCCGGACAACGAATACAGGGTGAAGCCGGGGGACTTCTCGGAGCCCATCGACCGGAACCAGTCCACGCCGTTGAGCAGGATCGGCGGAACGCTGGCAATGGATTCCACGTTGTTGACCACCGTCGGGCAGGCATACAGGCCGGCCACCGCGGGGAACGGCGGCCTCAGCCTCGGCTGGCCGCGGCGGCCCTCCAGAGAGTCCAGCAGCGCGGTCTCTTCGCCGCAGATGTAGGCGCCCGCGCCTGCGTGCACGATCAAGTCCAGATCGAAACCGGTGCCGCGAATGTCCTTGCCGAGATAACCGGCGTCGTAGGCCTCGGCGACCGCGTTCTGCAGCCGGCGCAGCACAGGGACGACCTCGCCACGGACGTAGATGAACGCGTGGTGCGCCCGGATCGCGTACGCCGCGATGATCGCGCCTTCGACAAGGAAGTGCGGCGTCGTCAGCATCAGCGGAATGTCTTTGCAGGTGCCGGGTTCGGATTCGTCGGCGTTGATCACCAGGTAATGCGGCTTGGCGCCCGCCCCGGTGTCGTCCTGCGGGATGAACGACCATTTCGTCCCTGTCGGGAATCCTGCACCGCCGCGGCCGCGCAGCCCCGAATCCTTCACAAGGGCAATGACATCGTCGGGCGCCATGCCCAACGCTCGCTCCAGCGCTTGATAGCCGTCGTGGCGGCGGTACGTATCAAGCGACCACGGCTCCGGTTCGTCCCAGAACCGGCTCAACACGGGCGTCAAGGGGGTCATGCGTCCGGCTCCGACTTCGGTGGCACGGACGCATCCGGCGCCTCCATGCCGCGCTCTTGTGCGATCCGAAGCCCGGCCAGAGTCGCTGCACCGGCCTCGCTGCTATCCGACGACTGCGAGTCCGGCAGCCCCGCAAGGGTTCTGGCAGTCTCCCGGAATGAGCACAGAGGCGCGCCGCGGGTCGGTGCCGGGGGGTCGCCTGCCCGCAGCCCGTCGACGAGGTCGCGAGCCGACGACGGCGTCTGGTTATCGAAGAACTCCCAGTTGACCATCACGACGGGTGCATAGTCGCAGGCGGCGTTGCACTCGACGTGGTCGAGGGTGACCCGGCCGTCGTCGGTGGTCTGCCCGGCGTGGATGCCCAAATGGTCTTGCAGCGCTTCGAGAATCGCATCGCCGCCCATGATGGCGCACAGCGTGTTCGTGCACACGCCGACCAGATACTCGCCCGTCGGTGTGCGCCGATACATGGAGTAGAACGTGGCCACCGCGGTGACTTCGGCATCGGTCAGGCCGAGTTGGGCGGCGCAGAACTTGATTCCCGCAGGGGTGAGGCAGCCGTCCTCCGACTGCGCCAGATGAAGCAGCGGCAACAACGCCGAGCGCGCGCTCGGGTAACGGGCGACGATCTCCTTCGCATCGCCCTCCAGCCGTGCGAGAACGTCGGGCGGGTAGGCGCCCGGCCCGTTGATCGGCGGCCCCGCCTCGTCGGGACGCTGACCCAGCTCGAGGAACACACTCATCGCTGTCCTCGCCTCTTCGCGCAAGCGCTCATCGCTGCCCTCGCCTCTTCGCGCAAGCGCTCATCAGCGGTCCACCCCACCCATCACCGGGTCGATCGACGCCACCGCGGCGATCGCGTCGGCGACCATGCCGCCCTCACACATCGCGGCCACGGCCTGCAGGTTGGTGAACGACGGGTCCCGGTAGTGCACGCGATACGGTCGTGTGCCGCCGTCAGACACCATGTGCACGCCGAGTTCGCCGCGCGGCGACTCGACGGCGACGTACACCTGACCGGCGGGCACCCGAAAGCCCTCGGTGACGATCTTGAAGTGGTGGATCAGTCCCTCCATCGAGTGGCCCATGATCTTGGCGATGTGTTCTGGTGAGTTCCCAAGGCCGTCGGGGCCGAC
>JAVXWV010000441.1:0-7080 GCA_032230775.1 Mycobacterium sp.
GCCGCCGTGGCGCCAGCCGTGGCGGGATGTGTTCGACGGCACCGGAGTGCAGGTGCGTAACTTCGCCGATGGCAGCGTGCGGATCACGGTCGGCAACCGGCAGTCCACCCGCGCGGTGCTCGCAGCCGTGGCGCCGATCGCAATGCGCTGAAAATCCGAGCGCGACCCGTCAGCGACACCGGCCGGCGTTGAGCCGGGCCGCCTGGCGCGTCAGGTGGTCGCGCTCGGCGAGGTTGTGTGCCTTTTGGGCCGCCTCGGCGTACAGCCGTGCCGCCGTCGCAAGGTCGCCGTCGCGCTCGTGGAGGTACGCCGCCACCGCGGCGTGGCGGGGCAGTGAGTCGTCCAGCGCCGCAAGCGCCGTCAGGCCGGCGCGCGGTCCGTCGGCCTCACCGACGGCCACCGCGCGGTTGAGCCGAACGACCGGGCTGTCGGTCAGTCGCGCGAGCTCGTCGTACCACTCGACGATCTGCACCCAGTCGGTTTCCTCGGCGGTGGGCGCGTCAGCGTGGAGTGCCGCGATGGCAGCCTGGGCCTGGAATTCGCCGAGCCGGTCGCGGGCCAGGGCCGCCTGCAGGATCTCAACGCCGTCGGCGATCGACTCGGTGTCCCACTGGCCACGGTCCTGCTCGGCGAGCGGCACCAGGCTGCCGTCGGGCGCGGTCCTGGCGGCGCGTCGGGCGTGGTGGAGCAGCATGAGGGCGAGCAGTCCCGCCACCTCGGGGTGGTCGATCGCGGCCGCGAGCTGCCGGGTGAGCCGGATGGCCTCGGCGGCGAGGTCGACGTCGCCTGAGTAACCCTCGTTGAATACCAAGTAGAGGACGCGCAGCACTGTGGCGACATCGCCGGGCTGGTCGAACCGCACGCCGGAGACGGTGCGCTTGGCCCGGCTGATGCGCTGCGCCATGGTCGCCTCCGGCACCAGGTAGGCCTGGGCGATCTGGCGGGTGGTCAGCCCGCCGACGGCACGCAGCGTGAGCGCGACCGCGGACGACGGCGTCAGCGACGGGTGGGCGCACAGGAAGTAGAGCTGGAGCGTGTCGTCCACCGCGGGCGCAGGCCCCGGCGCCGGCTGCTCGTTGTCATGGTCCTCACGCCGGCGTCGGGCGGCGTCCGTCCGCGTCGCATCGAGGAACCGGCGCCAGGCCACGGTGACCAGCCAGCCCTTCGGGTCCCGCGGCGGGTCGGCCTGCCAGACGCGGACCGCCTCGACGAGCGCGTCCTGCACGGCGTCCTCGGCCGCCGCGAAATCGGCTCCGCGACGGACGAGGATTCCGAGCACGCTCGGTGTGAGGCTCCGGAGCAGGGCCTCGTTCATCGAGAGGTCACTGCGTGATGGTGGGCGGCGAGGTCAGAAACGGGCGCAGCTCGAGCCACTCATGGATCGGCCGTCCGCCGGCACCGGGTGCGGCCGACAATTCTCCTGCCAGTTCGACGGCGCGCTCGTGGCTGTCGACGTCGATCACCATCCAGCCGGCGATGAGGTCCTTGGTCTCGGCGAACGGCCCGTCGGTGACCGGCGGGCGCCCCTCACCGTCGTACCGGACGAATATCCCCTCGGGGGCGAGGGCCTGACTGTCGACGTACTCGCCGGTGCCCTCCAGTCGGGCCGCGAAGTCGTTCATGTACTGCACGTGCGCCGAGATCTCCTCCGGCGTCCACTGGTCCATGGGCACGTCGTTGACTGAAGCCGGAGCGCCGCGGTAGTGCTTGAGCATCAGGTACTTGGCCATCGTGTTTCTCCTCGGTGCTGGTGCGACCCATTTTGGTCGCGTTCATCCCTGGGTCGGAGCCAGTCGCGGGTTCTCGACATCGCGTGCGGTATGAAGAGGCGTGCCTTCGGAACCCGATAAGCGTGATCCGATCGCGTTGGCGCGCGCCAATTGGGAGCGGTCCGGGTGGGGCGACGTCGCCGACGGCATGGTTGCGGTGACGTCCGTTATGCGGGCGCACCAGATCCTGCTGGCACGTGTCGAAACCTCGCTGCGGCCATACGACCTGAGTTTCTCGCGTTACGAATTGTTGCGACTGCTGGCATTCAGCCGGAGTGGCGCGCTGCCGATCACCAAGGCGTCCGACCGGCTGCAGGTACACGTCACAAGTGTCACGCACGCAATCCGCAGGCTCGAGGCCGACGCACTGGTGGAACGCATCCCGCATCCGACCGACGGCCGGACCACGCTGGTACAGATCACCGACCTCGGCCGGTCGACGGTCGAGGACGCGACCGTCACCCTCAACAATGAGGTGTTCGGTGATATCGGAATCACCGACGACGAGTCACGGTCGCTCGCGGATTCCATCGAGACATTGCGCCGCCGTGCCGGCGACTTCTAGCGCGGGGGAGACGGCAGCGGAATCGTGGCGGTCACAGCCGTCCCCGCGCCGGGGCGTGACCGGATGTTGAGCCTGCCGCCGACGATCTCGGCGCGTTCGGCCATCGACAGCAGGCCGTAGCCGCCCATCTCGTCGCTGCCGAGCGGGTGCTCAAAGGTGTCGAAACCGACTCCGTCGTCGACGATTTCGAGTCGGGCCGTCTCTCCGTCGACGGCGAAGGTCAGCCGCGCGGACTTGGCGTTTGCATGCTTGACGACGTTCTGCAGGCACTCCTGCGCGATCCGGTACAACGCGATCTCGATGTGGTCGGGCAACCGGGTCTCCACCAGTTCGACGTCGATACCGATCTGCGGGATCGACCGGGCCAGGCTGGCCAGCCCGCCGGCCAGCCCGAGGTCGTCGAGGACCGGCGGCCGCAGCCCGCCGATCGCTGCGCGGGCCTCCTGCAGCGTGAGGTCGACCAGCTCGCGGGCCTTGCTCAGCTGTTCGGCCATCATCTCCCGATCGTCAACGGCCTGCGCTGCCGCGTCGAGCCGGTAGGACAGCGTGACGAGCCGCTGCGAGATGCCGTCGTGGATGTCGCCTGCCAGCCGGCGCCGCTCGATCTCCTGCGCCTCGATCACCTGCTCGACGAAATTCTCGTGCGCGCGTTCTCGCGCCACCAACTGCCGGTGCAGCCGGGCCTGATGCAGCGCGCCCGCGATCAGCCGTCCGATCACGAGCAGCAGTTCGACGTCGCCCTCGCTGAATTCGCGGCGTTCGACGGTGTGGATGTTGAGGACCCCGACCAGCCCGCCTGGGTCGGTCTCCATCGGCACCGACACCATCGACGTAAAGTCCTTGCCGCGCAACACTTCAAACGGCATGTACCGCGGGTCGGCCTCTTTGTCGTGGCTGATAACCACGGGCTCGCGGTGGCTGGCCACCCATCCCGATATGCCCTGCCCCAGCGGCAGCCGGATCTCACCGACGGCAGCGTCGAACGGAGGTGTCGCGCCTGCGAGCGTCAGCGACTGGTCGGTGTCGTCGAGCACATGCACGAAGCACACGTCGCTGGCGGTGGCGGCGGTGATCATCCGTGCCGCCGCCGCGGCGAGCGGTTCAACGCCTGGACCTTTCGACGCGGCCTGGATCAGCTCGCGCAGCAATGCGAGTTCGCGGTCGGCGTCGACGAGGTCGCGGACGGCATTGGGCGGGCGGGCTCCGGGTGTCATTGGTAGATCCCTTCGCGCAGCGCGGTCGCGACGGCGCCGGTGCGGTCACTGACTCCGAGCTTGCGGTAGATCGAGCTCAGATGACTCTTGACGGTCTCGTCGCCGATGACCAGCTTGGTGGCGATGGCACGGTTGGACAATCCGTTGACCACGAACGACAAGATCTCGCTCTCGCGCTGCGTCAGCCCTTGGCGGGCGCCCGGCCAGAACTCGTCGCGCTGCATCCGGGCCGCAGTGTCGACCGCTCTGGCCGCCATGCCCGGATCGATCGCCGTCTCGCCGCGGTGCACGAACTCGAGCTGACGGACCAGCTCGTCGCTGCTGATGCTCTTCAGCAGGTATCCGGACGCGCCGACGCGCAGCGCCTGAAACAGGTATTGCTCGTCGTCGTAGACCGACAGCATCACGACCTTGCGCTTGGGGTCGCTCTCACGCAGCTGAAGGCACAGGTCCAGGCCGCTGGCGCCCTGCATGCGGACGTCGCACAGCACGATGTCGGGGTCGAGCTTCTCGACAACGCTGAGCGCCCGCTCAGCGCCGACGGCCTGGCCGACCACCTCCACGCGGTCGGAGAACGCGGTGAGCATGGCCTTGAGTCCCTCGATGACCATCTCGTGGTCGTCGACCAGCACAAGGCGCACCGCAGGCCCGCCTCGATCAATTCCCCGGTCGCTCCGCTCCTGCCCGCCGGACGTCATGGCACCACCTTAGAGCTGGCATTTCACGGGCTACAGGAAAGTTGACCTGGCCGATCCCCCAATTGGGGGACGACCGATGGCTGTGATGTGGGCCACCCTATCCGCATGCCTACAACGCAGCAGAAAACGTGGCGCGCTGGCCGGTTCTGGTGGGACGCCAACGCGTCGACCCAAAGCGTTGTCTATCCGCTGCGCGCGGTGATCTTCGACCTCGACGCCCTGGTCGACATCGAATGCGACGGCCACCGGCTGGCCTACAACGCAGCATTCGCCGCGCATGGTCTGGATGTCGCATGGTCTGTCGGCCGCTACCGGCAGCTGTTGGCCCTCGGTGACGAGCGGCAGCGCGTCTCGGCCGAGCTCCGCAAGCGCGGCATCGCCACGGAATCGGATGTGCTGACCGCGTTGCTTGCCGACGACATCTACACAACCAAGACCATGATGTTCGACGAGTTCATCAGCGACGCCGATCTGTCGCCTCGACCCGGTCTCGTCGACCTCGTGATGGACGCGTTCGCGGCAGGCGTCTGGGTGGGCGTGGTGACAAGTGGCCCGCGAAGCTGGGCCGATCCGCTGATACGCGCACTCGTCGGCGATGGGCTGGTCGAAACGGTCGTGACCGCTGACGATGTGAAAAAGTCCATGCCGGATCGCGAGGCCCACCAAAACGCGCTGTGGGAACTCGGGATACCCGCGGAGAACGCGCTTGCCATCACCGGTTCCGCGACAGGTCTGCGCGCGGCGACTTCCGCCGGTCTGGCCACCGTCGTCATCACGGGCGATGGCACCCCCGTTCTCCCCGCCGCGGTCGCGGTTCGCCCCGACTACACAGGCACAGCTCCGCTGCTCATCGCGGATTGCCAACGCCTGCACGGCCGCTGGTGGGCCGCCCACAAGAGGGCTGCCGCATAGCTCGGGCGTCGGCCTGACCGTTGCCGATCGTCGACCGATTGGTGAAAATTTCGGAATAGTTCAGCGCGCCAGTCGTAGTCGCGGTGCAATAGCGCCGATGACAAGTGCGCGGGTGACTTTTCGACGTTGTGGTCATCTGGCGCTGGCGGCCCTTTGTGTGGGCGCGTGCCTTGCCGGGGGCGCTGCCGGGCGTGCCTGGGCCGGCCAACCAGGGCGGCTTGACTTCGGGGGACTGGCCCGCACATACAGCCTGCACGTGCCTGCGGGTCTCGAGCATCCCGCGGGGCTCGTCGTGAATCTGCACGGTGCCGGGATGGTCGGCGCCGGTTGGGAGTGGGATACGAACTACGACGCCGTCGCCGATGCGCACGGGTTCATCGTGGTGTACCCCGACGGCATCGACTTCAGCTGGGCCGATGGCCGTGGTGCTTCGGTGCCCGACCAGCAGGGAATCGATGACGTGGGGTTCATCACGGGATTGGTCGCCAAGCTGGTCTCCGACTTCGGCGTCGATCCCGGCCACGTGTTCGCCACCGGGATATCGGCGGGTGCGTTCATGGTCAATCGGCTCGCCTGCGAACGCGCCGATGTCTTCGCCGCCATCGCTCCGGTGGCGGGGACCCTCGGCGTGAACGTCGGGTGCGCACCGTCGCGGCCGGTGGCGGTGCTGGAGACGCACGGCACCGCAGATCCGGTCGTGCCTTTCAACGGCGGCCCGATGGTCGGTCGGGGCGGCCCGAGCGACATCATTTCCGCGCCGCAGATGGTGGCGCGCTGGCGCCAGGCCGGCGGGCCCGTGGAGTTCCGCCAGATCGATGGTGGTGGCCATATCTGGCCGGGTGATGCCTCCGAGGCGTCGGCGCAGTTCTTCGCCAGTCATTTGCGGTAGCTGCTTACGCGCCCGGAACTACCATCTCCGTCGGAGGCCGATCGCGCCGCGTGGGGAATGGAGCGAACATGGCTCAGAGAATCAAGATCTCGCCCGATCTCATCGGCGGTGACGTCGACGAGGGCTACGGGAAAGTCGCCGATGCGTTCCGACGCAATCTGGACAGCGGTAAGGAGGTCGGAGCCGCTGTCGCGGTCTACCGCGACGGCCGCAAGGTCGTCGACCTGTGGGGTGGCTACCGCAACGGCACCACTCGAGCGCCGTGGGAGCGGGACACGATCGTCACCGTGTTTTCGACCACGAAAGGTGTCGCCGCGCTTACCGTCGCGGTCGCCGCGTCGCGCGGACTCATCGACTACGACGCCAAGGTGGCCGACTACTGGCCCGAGTTCGCGCAGGCGGGCAAGGGCGCCGTCACGGTCAGGCAGCTGCTCGGCCACCAGGCCGGGCTGCCCGTCATCAAGCCGCCGCTCACCCTCGCCGACATCGCCGACCCTGAGAAGCTATCGAAAAGGATTGCGGCTCAAGCTCCTTTGTGGCCGCCCGGCACCAGGCATGGCTACCACGCAGTCACACTCGGCTGGTATGAGTCCGAACTCATCCGTCACGCGGACCCCCAGGGGCGCACACTTGGCCGATACTTCGCCGAGGAGATCGCGGCGCCACTCGACTTGGATTTCTATATCGGGCTGCCTGCCTCTGTGGACCGTAACCGGGTGGCGCTAATACACCCGTTCGCCATGCGTGACGCGCTGCTGAATCTCAACACAGTGCCGCCCCGAGCCGCGGCCGCGTTCGTCAACCCGTTCAGTCTGGTCATGCGTGCCACCACCCCCGCTGCAGACATCAAGGGGCTCGACGAGTTGAACCGTGACAAGTTGCGAGTGCTCGAGATGCCTGGCGTGAACGGCATGGGAACCGCGCGGTCGGTCGCCAAGCTCTATGGCAGCGCCGCAACCGGTGGATCCGACCTGGGCCTGAGCCCCAGCGTTCGCGAGGCACTGGAAGGCCCCGCGGTGCCACCGACGATGGG
>JAVXWV010000469.1:0-3960 GCA_032230775.1 Mycobacterium sp.
GCCTGTGCCTGCGCAGCAGCGGCTCGGGCCACGCTGGTACACCGGCTCTGCAGACGCGATCTACCAGTCGCTGAATCTGATCTACGACGAGGACCCCGACTACATCGTCGTGTTCGGCGCGGACCACGTGTACCGGATGGATCCCGAGCAGATGGTGCAGTTCCACATCGAGAGCGGCGCGGGTGCGACGGTCGCCGGAATCCGGGTGCCGCGGGCCGAGGCCACCGCGTTCGGCTGCATCGACTCCGACGAGTCGGGCCGCATCCGCAGCTTCGTCGAGAAGCCGCTGCAGCCGCCCGGGACGCCGGACGACCCCGACAGCACGTTTGTCTCGATGGGCAACTACATCTTCACCACCAAGGTGCTGATCGACGCGATCCGCGCCGACGCCGACGACGACCACTCCGATCACGACATGGGCGGCGACATCATCCCGCGGCTGGTCACCGACGGGATGGCCGCCGTGTACGACTTCAGTAACAACGAGGTGCCCGGCGCCACCGAGCGCGACCACGGCTACTGGCGCGATGTCGGGACGCTGGACGCGTTCTACGACGCCCACATGGACCTGGTGTCGGTGCACCCGGTGTTCAACCTCTACAACAAGCGCTGGCCCATTCGCGGCGAGTCGGAGAATCTGGCGCCTGCCAAGTTCGTCAACGGCGGTTCGGCGCAGGAGTCCGTTGTCGGGGCGGGAAGCATCATTTCGGCTGCGTCAGTACGTAATTCGGTGCTGTCGTCCAACGTAGTGGTTGACGACGGCGCGATCGTGGAGGGCAGCGTCATCATGCCAGGGGTTCGGGTGGGCCGCGGGGCAGTGGTCCGCCACGCGATCCTGGACAAGAACGTCGTCGTTGGCCCTGGCGAGATGGTCGGCGTGGATCTTGAGAAGGACCGCGACCGCTTTGCGATCAGCGCCGGGGGAGTGGTCGCGGTCGGTAAGGGCGTCTGGATCTAGGCGCCCTGCGCCGCGGCCTTGCGTCGTCGTCGACGCACGATTCGCCACACCGCCCACACCAGCGCAAGCACGGCCACCAGCACCAGCACCGGTACCAGGATCGCGAGGAATACCAACCCGACGCTGGCGATGTCCTCGAAGGTCGAAAGGACCGGTGCGGCCATCCCCGCGGTGGCGATATTGGCCGCCGGACGAACCGTCGACTTGGTCAACGACACCACAAGCGCGGTGACAACGCCGATGGCGACGGGAATCCATTGGCCGGTGTGCGCGAACGCACCGGGATCGGTGACCGCGGCTGTCTGTGCGGCGGTGCCAGAACCGAACACGATGCCGCCTGCCGTCGGGCGGACGAACGTCTGGACCGCGTCGTTGATGCTGTCGAGAGCGGGGATCTTGTCGGCGACGACCTCGACGACCAGCAGCGCGGCGACGATCGTGATGACCCAGCCGTTCTCCAGCCAGTCCCAGCCGTGGGGCAGCGTCACCAGGTTGGTGAAACGCGACAGCAGGCCGAGCCCCAGCAGCGGGATGTAGGCGTTCAATCCCGCGGCAGTGGCCAGCCCGAAGCCGGTCAGCAACTCCACATAAGCATTATGGGCGCACGTCAGTCGAGGACGGCCAAACTGAGGCGGCTCAGGCGCGCCGGATCGGCATCGATGTCGATCTCGGTGATCTTGTCGCCTGCGACGTTGAAGCGCAGCACCAGCGCCAACTTTCCCTTGGGGGCGACGACGATGCCGACGGCGCCGTCCACCAATGCTGGCTCGGCGAACCGTGAGTTGGCCGAGAAGGCGCGGGCGTTGGCGGCCACTGCTTGCGCGCCGCGGATCGTCGTCGGGGTGCCTGCCGCGGCGGCGTCGACGTGCAACACCACGTCGCCGTCGAGCACCGTCAGCAGCGCATCGAAGTCGCCGTCGCGAGCCGCGGCGAAGAAGGCGTCGACCAGTTGGCGCTGGCGCGTGAAATCTGTTGCAGGATTCGGAGTCTTGCCCCGCACGCGGCGTCGTGCCCGTGAGGCGAGTTGCGCGGCGGTGTTCTCCGAGCGGCCCACGATCGGCGCGATCTCGGCGAACGGTAGGTCGAACATGTCGTGCAGCACAAACGCGAGCCGTTCGGCAGGCGACAGGGTCTGCAGGATGACGAGCAGCGCCACGCCGATGGAATCCGCAAGCACCGCTTCCTGTTCTGGGTCGACGGCATCGGGTGCGGTGATCGCTTTCGCCTCGTCGAGCGGTTCCTCGGGTCGCGCGCTGCGCGCCCGCAGCATGTCCAGGCAGATGCGTGCGACGACCGTCGTCAACCAGCCGCGCGGATTGCGGACGTCGGCTACGTCGGTGCGGTCCATCCGCAGCCACGCTTCCTGCACGGCGTCGTCGGACTCGGTCAGCGACCCCAGCATCCGGTAGGCGACCGCGCGCAGATGCGGACGGTGCTTTTCGAACGCTTCCCAGTCCACAGCGCACCTCCTCCCGTCATACTCCGCCCGTCCGGTCCGTCATCTCTATGACGGATGGCTGCCCGTTGGCATGACAGGAAGGTACGACATGAGGACACTGCGAGTGGTTTTCTTCATCCACGGACTGATCACCCTCGCAGGCGCGGTCGTGTTGACCGCGTTTCCGACCGCGATCCCGTCGGCTGTCGGCATCACGCTCGAGCGGCCCGACTATCTGCTCGTCTATCTCGTTGCCGCGGCGGAACTCGCGGTCGCGGTGCTGTCGTTCGGCGCGATCCGCATCACCGATTGGGCGGCCCTGCGCCTCATCGTGGCGACCTTCGTGACGCTACATATGGCAAGCGGCGTACTCGATCTCGTCTATATGGGGCAGACCGGAGTCAGCGGCACGCTGATCACCAACACCGTGCTGCGATTCACCGTCATTACGGTGTTCCTCGCCGTATGGCGGATGTCCGGTCCTCACCACACGCCGCGCACCAACCGGTAGTGCACCCGCTGGATGTAGTCGGTGTAGCCAGTGAGCTGTTGTGCCAGCACCTTCTCCTCGTCGAGGATCCCGACCGCGAGCACGACGAGGCCGAGGATCACGAACAGGAGTCCCCAATAGGATCCGAGCGCCAGCGGGATGCCGATCATCAACACGACATTTCCGAAGTACATCGGGTGCCGGACCAAGGCGTAGAAACCGGTCGACACGACCTTCTGGTCCGACTCGACGTTGATATTCGCTGCCGCGTATCCGTTTTGGATTGTCGTGATCATCGCAATGAGAAGCCCGACACCGACCAATACGTCGCCAACCACAGAGACCGCTGCGGGCACCGACGACCAGCCGAACCGAAAGTCCAACGCGCTCACCACGATCATCGCCCCTATCGACAGGAACGCGAACGTGATGATGATCTTCTGCAGCGGTCGCGTCTCGGCTGCGGGACCCGCCTGCATCCGACGCCTGAGCGCCGCCGGATTCGTGGCCGCCAGGTACAGGCTGGGGATATTTGTCGCGGCCGCGAACACCGCGATGAACGCCCAGCCCCGCCAGTAGTCGAACGTCCCTGCCGGCCAGAACACCAGCAGCAGGAAGACGGCGAAGCCGATGACGCTGGTTGTTGCTGCCTGAAGCGCTGTCTTCATGTCCTCTCCTTCACCACACGCCCGGTACCAAACGGGAATGCACCGTCTCGGCGTACTCCCGGTATCCGTGGAGTTCTTCGGTGAGCGCCTTCTCCTCGTCGAAGATGCGAATTGCGAACAGGACCGCGTCGATCGGCACGATGACAAGCGCCCAGTAGGAACCGAGTGCGAGCGGGACGCCGATGAGCATGACGAGCACACCGAAGTACATCGGATGCCGCACCAGGCCGTACAGTCCGGTGGACACCACGGTCTGAGCCGCCTCAACTGTGATATTGGCTGCAGCATAGCTGTTTTGGGCGACGACGAGCATGCTGATGCCAAGCCCGACCGCCGCGATCACGTTCCCGATGAACACCAGTGCCGTCGGCACCTCGGACCAGCCGAACCGATGGTCGAGCGCCGA
>JAVXWV010000491.1:0-4127 GCA_032230775.1 Mycobacterium sp.
AACATGCTGGCGCCGTGAGCCTCGGTGGCGTAGGTGTGCCCGGTCGGAGCCGTGAACACGATGGTGCCATCACAGAGCTGCTGATCGGTCCAGCCATCGATACCGGTGTGGAACGTCTTGATCAGATGATGAGTGCGGCAGTACGGCTTGTTGTTCGACGGATGGGTGGGCCCGACCGGATACGGAACGGTGTGGTCGATATCGCAACGCTCGACCGGTCTGTCGCAACCGGGCCAGCGGCATGTCAGATCCCGCCACCGGATGAACTCGAGGCTTTTCGCCGACGGCCGATACCCAGGATCCGGTGGCGCCTCGACGGGCACCTCCACCGGCTTGAGCGTCGCGGACTTGGCCACCTCACGCACAGACTCGGCCGGCAGGATCCCGAACCCCGGCAGAAAGCCGGGCTTGTCGCTGGTGCCGTCGAGGGTGGCCTGCTCGGCCAACACATGAATCACCGCACTGGCCGCGGCGTTGCGCTCGGTTGCCGCCGGGCACTCGTCGGACCCGCATTGGCAGACCAACTGCGCTTCACCGCGCGCCAGCGGCCCGGTGGCATTGGCGCGACGCTGCTCCTTGGTGCGCGGATCGTTGTCGCACACTGTGGCGGCCAACGCATCCAACCGCTTGTCCAGTGCCGCCCCGTCGGCGGCGCGAATGTTGCCGTAGATGGCGGCCATCCCCACTTCGGTCGGCACGATCTCGACATAGCGGCTGTCCTCAATCTTGGGCGGCACCCCGCACCCCGGCCGGATGGAATTTCGCCACCCACAAATCAATGCGATCCCGCAGTTTGGACGTCGAGAGTCTCATCCACTTGATGCAATGCCGCGCGATCGCGGCATCCAGATCCGCCATCAACTCTGCGTCGACGTTCTCGGTGCGCGCGATGATCGTCGACACCATCCGAAAATCGATCATCCCGGCGGCGAAGACCTTGGCAACATACGGCAGCCGATCACGTAGCGTGCGCGCATAGTGCACCTGACCCACGGCCCGGGCGTGGCTGATGTTCTGCTCCGCCGAGATCTCGGCCGCCACCAAATCGGTGACATCGGTGGACCACCGCTTGATCTCGGCGCGCTCGGCCTCGCGGCGGCCATACAACTCACCGACCGCGGTCAACCGCTGCGCAATCGCCGTCGACTCATCGCGCGTCGCCTCACCCATCACATCGATGAGATCCACGTCCGCGACGCCTTCGAACACATGTTCGAGTATGCCACGCACCGACAAATCTCACACAGCGACCGGACACGACGTCTACAAGGTATGAACACCCGACATGCGGTAATCGACAGCTCGCTCAACGAACTCACACTGGTCGCCGACGACGACGCGCTGACGGGCGTGTACTTCCGCCACCACTGGCACCGACCTGACGAGACCACATTCGGGCCGCGTGTCGACGCGGATTCCGACACCCTGCTCGCCGAGGCGCGAAACCAGCTGACCGACTACCTGGCAGGCGACCGGCACGACTTCCATCTGCCGATCAGCCTGCGCGGTGACGACGCACGGAAGCGGGTATGGGCTCTATTGATCGCCATACCCTTCGGCGAGACCGTGACGTATGGCGAACTGGCCGTGTCCCTGGCCGACGGCACGACCGCCCAGGAGGTCGGGCAGGCCGTCGGCCGCAACCCGCTGAGCATCATCGTCCCGTGCCACCGCGTGGTCGGACGCGACGGTCAGCTGACAGGTTACGCAGGCGGCCTGAAACGCAAGCAATTCCTGCTGGAACTTGAAGAGCCCAGCGAGGTAAAGGCGGCGAGGCTGTTCTGATGGCCGTGACGACATGGCAGAAGCACGTCGACTCTGGCGACTGGGACGCAATCACCGCCGAAGTCAACGACTTCGGCGGTGCGTTGCTACCCCAGCTGCTCACCAAGGCCGAGGCCGAGACGATCCGGGCGCTATACCCCCACGACCACCTGTTCCGCTCGACGATCGACATGCGCAGGTATCGGTTCGGCGAAGGCGAATACCGATACTTCCAGCAGCCGTATCCCGAGCCGATCCAGGCGCTGAAAGAGGCGCTATACCCACGGCTGTTGCCGATCGCCAGGAACTGGTGGACGAGGCTGGGCCGCACTGCTCCGTGGCCCGACCACCTCGAGGACTGGCTCGACATGTGCCACAAGGCAGGTCAGAAGAAGTCGACCGCGATCCTCCTCAAGTACGGCAAGGGTGACTGGAACGCGCTGCACCGGGACCTGTACGGCGACTTGGTGTTTCCGCTGCAAGTCGTGATCAACCTCAGCGAGCCCGGCGTCGACCACACCGGCGGTGAGTTCTTACTCGTCGAGCAGCGTCCACGCGCACAATCGCGCGGCACCGCGACGCTGTTGCCGTTCGGCCATGGCTTTGTCTTCACCACGCGCGAGCGGCCCGTGCAATCGAGCAGAGGCTGGTCGGCGTCCCCTGTCCGACACGGCGTATCCGCCGTCCGCTCCGGCGAGCGATTCACCCTCGGCCTCGTATTCCACGACGCAGCATGAGAATCCGCGGCGCGATCGGCGGCCACCGCAAGACGCGAATCTACGGTCGGCTGGACTGTCCGTCGGCACTGCGCGCAATCGCCAACGGCGGATACGTCACTCATCGCGTGTTCTTCGCCGACGAAGCCGCTGCGATCGCCGCAGGCTACCGGCCGTGCGCCAGATGCATGCCGGAGCGCTACAAGGAGTGGAAGGCTAGCGCGGCCGTCGACGCAGCACGATGACGTTGTCGACCAGCGTGCCGGTCTGCCCGTCGGGTCCTGTTGCCCGCCGCTCGGCCGCCTCGACTCGCACCCTCTCCCACTCGCCGTCGTCGAGATCCAGTGAATCGATGACTTCCTCGGCGCTGGGGAATTCGTGGTGGTGGGCCAGCTTCGACGCCCAGGGTGGCGGGCCCGCGTGGTCGACGATCAGCAACACGCCGCCCTGGCGGATTGCGGACGCCGCCTGCTTGAGCACGCGCGGCCGATCGAACGGAATCATCGAATGGAGAAACTGCGCCGAGATCAGATCGAAGGTGCCGTCGGGAAAACTGTCGGACAGGTCGTGCTGCGCGAACTCGATACTGTCGCCCAATCCGCGAGCCTCGGCTTCCGCGGCCGCACGTTGCAAGGCGGTGTCGGAGATGTCGATCGCGACGACGGTCCAGCCGCGCCCGGCAAGCCAGCACGCATCACCGCCTTCCCCGCACCCGAGGTCGAGCGCCCTACCCGCATTCAGCGTCGACGCCACCTCCGCCAGGCGGACGTTGACCCGCCCGCTCCAGACCCGGTCACGCTCGCCGTAGTGCTGCTCCCAGTGCTCCTTGGCATCAGTCGTGTTCATGCCACGAGCTTGCAGGCATCGACCGAAACTGCCAAGCTCTTTTGCCATGGAGGCAAAGTCCGACGACAGCGTCGACGTCCGGGTCCGCAGGCGGCTGCGCGAACTGCGCACGCAGCACGGCCTGACGCTCGAGGATGTCGCCAGCCGGTCGAGCATCGACATCTCCACATTGAGCAGGCTGGAATCGGGCAAGCGCCGCCTTGCGCTCGACCACCTCCCCCGACTCGCCGCAGCGCTGTCGGTCAGCACCGACGACCTCCTGCGAGCGCCGGACGCGGAGGATCCCCGCGTCCAGGGCGGTTCGCACACGCATCACGACATCACCTACTGGCCGCTGACCCGCCAAGGCCCTGCGGGCGGGCTGCACGCGTACAAGATCCGGATCAACGCCCGCAGGCGCACGCCACCGGCCGAACTGCCGGTGCACGAGGGCCAGGACTGGATGTATGTGCTTTCCGGTCAGCTACGGCTGATTCTGGGCGACAAGGACTTCACCATCAAACCCGGTGAGGCCGTGGAGTTTACGACGTGGACTCCGCATTGGTTCGGGGTGGTCGACGGGCCCGTCGAGGCGATCCCGCTGTTCGGGCTGCACGGTGAACGGCTGCACCTGCACGACTGACCGATAGGGACGCCGTCTGGTTCACCAGCCGCACCGACGCCACGCCGTCCGGATAGAACTCGGCGATGGAAAGCGAAGCAAGGTCGAGGTGCAACCGGTAGAGGATGCCCTGGCCGGCGTCCAACGCGATCCGAAGCAGCGTCTTGATCGGCGTCACGTGCGACACAACGAGGACCGTG
>JAVXWV010000607.1:0-8715 GCA_032230775.1 Mycobacterium sp.
GACGCGGACCTAGCGGCGTCGGCCGCGAAGAACCCACGCAACGCGTCGGCGAACTGGGCACGGATTGCGGCCCCGGAGACCACCAGGTCGACCATCGTCAGCGACAAGTGGGTGTGTCCGCGGGCCACCACGTGCTCAGTGGGAGTTCCCGCCGCGGCGAGCGCATCGGCGTACGCCGCGCCTTCATCGCGCAGCGGGTCGAACTCTGCCGACACGATGATCGCCGGTGGCAGATCCGATAGATCAGCCGCGCGCAGAGGTGCGATCCGTGGGTCCCCCCGTAATTCCGGATCGGCGTACTGCTCGAAGAACCAACCCATCAGGGGGGCGGTGAGACCGTAGCCGTCCGCATTCTCAATGTAGGAGCCACGGGTCTGATCGGAATCGGCGACGGGAGTGAGCAGCGCCTGGCCGACGATCCTCGGCCCGGCTGCTTCCCTGGCGAGTCGGCAGATCACAGTGGCGATGCCGGCGCCGGCGCTCCATCCGCACACGACGAGCCCTCCGGGAATCCCGCCCAGCTCCTCTGCGTGATCAGCGACCCATTGCACTGCCGCCCATCCGTCCTCGACCGCGGCGGGAAAGCGATGCTCGGGAGCGTGTCGATAGTTCACGGATACAACGAGCGCATCGGTGCGCACGCACAGATCGCGGCACAACGGATCGTCCGAGTCGAGGTCGCCGAGAACCCAACCGCCGCCGTGGAAGTAGACGACGACGGGGTGCGGACCCTGGCTTGCCGGTCGATACAGGCGGTAGGCCAGCGTTGCCGCGGCGCCGGGCAGCGCGCCGTCGACGATCTCACCGACGTCCGGACCCGGCGGGCGTGCCGAGTTGATCTCGTTCATGAAGGCGCGCGCCTCCTCGGCAGGCATCGATTCCAGCGGAGGCAGGTTTAGCGCTGCCAGTTGCTCGAGGACCATCTGAACGTCGGGTTGCAGGCGGCGCACCACACCGTCGTTGCATTGGGAACTGTCACGGCCGGAGAACCTGAACCCCAGATAGTCCCGGGCCACCACCTCGTCGCACGCCGCCCGGTAGAAATCAACCCCGGCGGTGTAGGCCATGAAGGTACGGGGCTTGCCCGGTATGTTGGCGCCCACATACCACGAGTTCGCCTGCGGGAAAAGCGTTATCGCCGCGGCGTCGTCCGAGTGCTGCATCCAGCCGGCCTCGGCCAGCTCGGTGGGTTCGATCCGGTCGAAGCCGTGCTCGCGCGCGTATGTCAGGACGTCGGCGACGAAGTCGACGTGCTGCTCGATCGACACAGCCATGTTCGACAGCACCGAGGGGCTGTTGGGACCCGCGATGAAAAAGAGGTTGGGAAATCCCTCGGTGGTCAGTCCCAGATAGGTGGACGGACCGTGCGACCAGTTGTCCTTCAGCGCAAGCCCCTCACGGCCGACGATGTCGACCGCCGCGACGGCGCCCGTGATCGCGTCGAAGCCGGTGGCGAACACGATCACGTCGAACTCGAAAGATTCCCCCACCGTGTCGATTCCGGTCTCGGTAACGCGCATCAACGGCTGACTCTGCAGGTTCACCAGCCGCACATGAGGCAGATTGAACGTGGCATGGTAGTCGGTTTCCAGGCACAGCCGTTTGGCGCCGATCGGATAGCTGTTGGGGCATAGCGCGTCGGCCGTCTGTGGATCGTGCACGGTGGCGCGAATCTTGCCGCGGATGAATTCGGCAAAGTCATCGTTGGCCGCCGGATTGGTCATCACGTCGGTGTAGAGGTTGAGCACCTCCAGCAGTTCGCCGCGCTGCCAGGCGCGTTCGTATCGCTGCTGGCGTTCGTCGGCAGACACCGAGAACGTCGAGATCATCGTGCGTTCCAACGGCACCCCGCCGAAGGAGTATTTGGCCGCATGGCGGTAGGCCGCATCGTCGGCCAGTTGGGCGAGCTTGTCCGGGGCTATCGGACCGTTGTGGGCGGGGATCGAAAAGCACGGCGTGCGTTGGAAAACCACCAGCTGCGCTGCCTGCGCGGCGATGAGTGGGATGGACTGGATGCCCGACGACCCGGTGCCGACGACGGCGACGCGTTTGCCGGTGAAGTCGACGGGTTGGTGAGGCCAGCGGCTCGTGAAATACGTCTCGCCGGTGAAGTCCTCGACGCCGTCGATGTCGAGATCCTTCGGCATCGAAAGACAGCCCGTTGCCATGACGAGGTAGCGACAGGCGATCTCGTCGCCGCGATCGGTGCGCACGCGGTATGTGGACGAGTTGTCGTCCCAATGCGCATGCGTGACCCTGGTGCCGCACTGGATGTCGCGACGAAGGTCGTGCTTGTCGGCGATGTGGTTCAGGTACCGCAGTATCTCGGGCTGGGTGGCGTACTTCTCCGACCACTGCCAGTCGCGCGACCAGTCCGGGTCGAAGCTGAACATGTAGTCGACGCTGGGGATGTCGACGCGTGCGCCGGGGTAGCGATTCCAGTACCAGGTGCCGCCTATGTCGTCACCCGCCTCGAAAATGCGCATCGAATGACCCGCGACCCGGAGACGGTACGCGGCGTACAGACCCGCGAAGCCGGCGCCGACGACCACAACATCCACATCGGAGCGATACCCATCAGCCATGTGCTAATCATGGCCGCAGGAGCGTGTCGTTCGCGCCGAAACAGAAGCCAGGGTCGCGAAAGGCACCGGATCGCGACCCTGGCTCCTGTCTCGCGGTTACAGCCGCTCGATGATGGTGGCGTTGGCCATGCCGCCGCCTTCACACATCGTCTGTAACCCGTAGCGGCCCCCGCGCTGCTCGAGAGCGTTGACCAGAGTCGTCATGATGCGCGCGCCGCTGGCCCCCAGCGGGTGGCCGATCGCGATGGCGCCGCCGTTGACGTTCGTCTTGGCCAGATCGGCGCCGACGTCATGCGCCCATGCCATCACGACGGGGGCGAACGCCTCGTTCACCTCGAACAGGTCGATGTCGGCCAGCGTCAAACCGGCGCGCTGCAACACCTTCTCGGTCGCGGGGATGACACCGGTCAGCATGTAGAGCGGGTCGGATCCCACCACGGTCATCGTGTGGATGCGGGCGAGCGGACGCAACCCGAGGCGCTTCGCGACCTCGCTGGTGGTGATCAACACTGCGGCGCTGCCGTCCGACAGCGGCGAGGAGTTGCCCGGCGTGATCTCCCACTGGATCTGCGGGAAGCGGGCCTCGTAGGCCGGGTTGTAGAACGCCGGCTTCAGGCTGGCTAGCGTCTCGACCGTCGTGCCGGGGCGGATGATCTCGTCGGTGGCCAACCCTGCGATAGGCACGAGCTCATTGTCGAACCGGCCCTCTTTGGTTGCCGCAGCGGCCTTTTCGTGACTTGCTGCGGAGAACTCGTCGAGCTGCTGGCGCGAGAAGCCCCATTTGGCGGCGATCAGTTCGGCGCTGATGCCCTGCGACACAAGGCCTTCGGGATAGCGCTGCGCCATCGCGCCGAACGGGTCACTGCCCGGCAGCACGCTGGAGCCCATCGGCGCCCGCGACATCGACTCCACGCCCGCGGCGACGACAATGTCGTACGCGCCCGCGATGACACCCTGTGCGGCGAAGGAGATCGCCTGCTGGCTGCTGCCGCACTGACGGTCGACGGTGGTGCCTGGCACGGTTTCGGGGAATCCGGCGGCCAGCACGGCATTGCGCGCGATGTTCACAGCCTGGTCACCGACCTGGGTGACCGCGCCTGCGATGACGTCGTCGACCTGGGCGGGGTCGATACCGGCGCGGGCGACCACTTCCTTGAGACTGTGCGCGAGCAGATCGACGGGTAGCACGTCGTGGAGCGCGCCGCTGGCCTTGCCCTTTCCGATCGGGGTGCGTACCGCTTCGACGATTACCGCGTCGCGGCCTGCGTATCTGGCCATTCCTGCCTCCTGTGACTCGACGCTGAGTGATTCTCTCTATACCTAGCTATATCACCTGGGTATACTTAGAACAACTCAGATGTAGGAGGAATTCAGTGACTGTGCTGCAGGGCACACTCGTCGACCGCGATGCGTGGTCGGCGGTGGGCGAGTGCCCGATCGAGAAGACGATGGCCTTGCTGGGCACCAAGTCGGCGATGCTGATCATGCGTGAGGCCTATTACGGCACCACCCGGTTCGACGACTTCTGGCGGCGCATCGGTGTGACGAAGGCCGCGGCGGCCGCGCGGTTGTCCGACCTCGTCGAGGCCGGCCTACTCGAACGGCGGCCCTACCGAGAGCCGGGCCAGCGAAGCCGCGACGAGTACGTGCTCACCGACGCGGGCCTGGACTTCATGCCGGTGATCTGGGCGATGTTCGAGTGGGGCCAGCGCCACCTGCCGCACCCGACGCCGCTGCGGATGATCCACAAGGACTGCGGCGCAGACGCGACCGTCACCATCCGCTGCGCCGACGGGCACGATGTCCCCGCCGATGAGCTGGCGATCCGTCTCACTGAGAAAAGCAGCTAACTCCAAGGGAATTCACAGCCATAGGCAACAGGGCCAAGCTCACGCGAAGCTACCGTGAGCCATGGCAAACACCACAGAGCACCCTGCGCGCCGGGGATTTGTACCGCCGAAGCTGCCCAAGCCGCTGAACCCGGCGCTGGCCAAGCACGCCGAGGCGCGCGCCGCAAGCATCCAGAATCGGATTGCCGATGCCATCACCCGGTTCGCGGGTTCGATGGCGTTCGTCTACTTCCACATCATTTGGTTCGCTGTGTGGATCATCTGCGGGGTCGAGGGCTATCCGTATGGGCTGTTGACGATGATCGTGTCGCTCGAGGCGATCTTCCTATCGACGTTCGTGATGATCAGCCAGAACCGTGCCGATTACAAGCGCCAGGTGTCCGCGGATCTGCAGTGGAAGATGGTCCAGGAGGAAGACGACCAGAACAAGCAACTGATCGAGTTGTCGAATCAGATCCTCGAGCTGACCAAGGCCGTTCACGCTTACACGGTGGCGGATGGCCAGCAGCCGACCACCGTCAACGGTTCTCCAGAAACTGCCTAGAAGCTGGCGTCGTGCAACAGCGTCGGTTGCGGCGCAGCACCCTGCGCGAGATCGATGCCATGAGAGTCCAGCACTCGCTCCCGGAACCATTGGAGAAACGGTTCTTCGGACGACGAGACGGCCGCCATGGCGGCGGGTATGTCGTCAGCCTCCAAGACCACGATGTCCACGGTCCCGTTCGGCGTCTGTTGCTGCCAAACGGTATGTCGTTTGAAGCCGGCCTCGCTCCACGCCGCTCGGTATTCCTCGCGGCGGGCGCCGTCCAGGGCATTCATCCAGTCGAGGTCCGCCTGCTCCTTGCCGGGCAGAACCGGCACGACAAAGCCAATTGAACTCATAACTCACCCCCGTGAATTTGCTATGGCGCCAGCGTACGCCCGCCGAACCGCCGGTTGGCTCATATTCACAACCGCGGGAACGCGCTGCGGTGCGCATGTTCCCGCGTTGTGATGGGATCTTCAGATGGGCATCAAGGTGGCGCTGGAGCATCGCACCAGCTACACGTTCGATCGGCTGGTGGAGGTGCATCCCCATGTCGTTCGGCTGCGGCCCGCGCCGCACTCGCGCACCCCGATCGAGGCCTACTCGCTGCAGGTCGAGCCCGCCGATCACTTCGTCAACTGGCAGCAGGACGCATTCGGAAACTTCCTTGCCCGCCTGGTGTTCCCGAACCGCGCCCGCAGCCTGACCATCACCGTCGGGCTGATCGCCGACATGAAGGTCATCAACCCGTTCGACTTCTTCATCGAGGACTGGGCCGAACACATCCCGTTCGAATACCCCAAGGCGCTCGCCGAAGACCTCAAGCCATATCTGCGCCCGGTCGACGAGGGTGACGAGGGCACGGGGCCCGGCGACCTCACCGCGGCGTGGGTGAAGGACTTCTCCGTCGCGCCCGGCACCCGCACCATCGACTTCCTTGTCGCGCTCAACCGGGCGGTGAACGGGGACGTCGGCTACAGCGTGCGGATGGAACCCGGTGTGCAGACGCCGGATCACACACTGCGCACCGGCATCGGATCGTGCCGTGACTCGGCGTGGCTTCTGGTGTCGATCCTGCGCCAGCTGGGTTACGCGGCCCGCTTCGTATCCGGCTACCTGGTGCAGCTGACTTCCGACGTCGCGGCGCTCGACGGGCCGTCAGGGCCCGCCGCCGACTTCACCGACCTGCACGCCTGGGCCGAGGTGTATATCCCCGGCGCGGGCTGGATCGGGCTGGACCCGACGTCGGGGCTGTTCGCGGGGGAAGGTCACATTCCGCTGTCGGCGACGCCCCATCCCGAGTCGGCTGCGCCGATCACCGGTGCGACCGAGCCGTGCGAGACCACGCTGGACTTCTCCAACATCGTCACCCGTGTGCACGAGGACCCGCGCGTCACGCTGCCATACAGCGATGCGGCCTGGGGTGCCATCTGCGCGCTGGGGGGCCGTGTCGACGAACGTCTGGACGCAGGCGATGTCCGGCTGACCGTCGGCGGCGAGCCGACGTTCGTCTCGATCGACAACCAGGTCGACCCCGAGTGGACCACCGACGCCGACGGACCGCACAAACGGCAGCGTGCCTCTGAGCTGGCTGCTCGGCTGAAAGAGCTGTGGGCACCACAAGGACTGATCCAGCACAGCCAGGGCAAGTGGTATCCGGGAGAACCCTTGCCGCGCTGGCAGATTGGGCTGCTTTGGCGCACCGATGGCGAACCGCTGTGGCGGGACGAAGAGCTGCTGGCCGATCCCTGGCCGACCAAGCCTGAACCAATCGCGATCGCCCCAGATGCCGGGCTTCATGTGCTCGGCACGATCGCCAACGGCCTCGGGCTGCCGGCTTCGCAGGTGCGACCGGCCTACGAAGACGCACTGAGTCGGCTTGCCGGTGCGGTGCGGCAGCCCGCGGGTGAACCTGTCGTACCGGAGGACGATCTGGCCGACGATGCCGCCGATCATCGGAAGGCACTGTTGGCCCGGCTCGAGGAGCTGGTCACCGAGCCCGCCGCCTACGTGCTACCGCTGCACCGCCGCGATGACGACTCCGGCTGGGCCAGCGCCGACTGGCAGCTGCGGCGCGGCCGCATCGTGTTGCTCGACGGGGACTCGCCCGCCGGGTTGCGGTTGCCGCTGGACTCCATCAGCTGGCACCCGCCCGAGCCTCCATTCCAGGCCGACCCTCTCGCCAAGCGTGCCAGGCTGAAGGTGGCCCCCGAACCCGACGACGCATCACTCGAGGACGTCGAGGACGCCGAGGCCGTCCCGGTGACGGCGATGGTCGCCCAGGTGCGCGACGGCTTGCTCTACATCTTCGTGCCGCCCACCGAAGCGCTTGAGGACTTCGTCGACCTCATCACCCGGATCGAGGACGCCGCGGCCAAGGTCGACTGCCAGGTCGTCGTCGAAGGCTACGGGCCGCCGCCCGATCCGCGGCTGCAGTCAATGAGCGTTACCCCCGACCCCGGCGTGATCGAGGTCAACGTCGCGCCGACGCCCAGCTTCGCCGCGCAGAAGGCGCAGTTGGAAACCCTTTACGAACAGGCCCGGCTCGCACGCCTGAGCACGGAGGCTTTTGACTTCGACGGCACCCACGGCGGTACCGGCGGCGGCAACCACATCACGCTGGGCGGCATCACCCCCGCCGACTCGCCGCTGTTGCGCCGACCCGACCTGCTGGTGTCACTGCTGACCTATTGGCAGCGCCACCCGTCGCTGTCATACCTGTTTTCCGGGCGATTCGTCGGCACCACCTCGCAGGCGCCACGCGTCGACGAGGGCAGCGCCGACGCGCTCGAGGCTCGGCCGCCAATAGCGCCGTCTGTTACTCCTTGCGCATTACCGCGGTTGATCCGGTGGGCATGGATTTGCTATTCGAGCGCTTTTTGAGCGAGGAACGCGGCGAATGGCCGGACATCGACCTCGATCTACCAAGCGGCGACCAACGCGAGCAAGCCATTCAGTACGTGTATGAACGTTATGGTCAATTGGGAGCGGCGATGACGGCCAACGTCATTACCTACCGCGGCCGATCGGCGGTGCGGGATGTGGGGAAAGCGCTCGGCTTTGAAGAGTCCGAACTGAAGCGGCTCGCCGATTTGATGCCGCAATTCGAATGGAAAGATCCGGACGATACCATGCGGCGGCGCTTTCGCGAGGCCGGGCTTTCACCCGACAATCCACGCATCGCCAAGTTCTTCTCCCTAACAGAAGAAATTCTTCAGCTGCCGCGACACCTGGGCCAGCACTCGGGCGGCCTCGTCGTCTGCCAGGGCCAGCTTGATTCCGTCGTTCCGTTGGAACCGGCATCCATGCCCGGGCGCCATGTCGTCCAGTGGGACAAAGACGATTGCGCGGACATGCAAATCATCAAGGTCGATTTGCTGGGGCTGGGCATGATGGCGGTTCTCCAGGACTGTTTGGCGACGATCCCACAGCACTATGAAGAGGCGGTGGATCTGGCGCATTTGCCACAAAACGATCCGCTCGTCTACAACACACTGCAAAAGGCGGATACCATCGGACTCTTTCAGGTGGAAAGCCGAGCGCAACAATCCATTCTTCCGCGCATGCGGCCCATCTGTTTCTATGACATCGTGATTCAAGTGGCGATCATCCGGCCCGGCCCGATTTCAGGCGACATGCTGCATCCCTTTCTTCGCCGCCGCCAGGGCCTCGAAGCGCCGGTCTCGTTGCATTTCTCCTTGGACCAGGTGCTCGCGCGGACGCTAGGCGTTCCGCTGTTTCAGGAACAGTTGTT
>JAVXWV010000749.1:0-5132 GCA_032230775.1 Mycobacterium sp.
ATGAGGATCGCATTCGCGACGACGATCATCGAACTGATTTCAGAGAACCGGCAGAACAGTCCTCATCTGACAGAGAGGCGCTGGTGTTCGGATGCGTGCAGGATGAAGTCCTACACGGCATACGCGAGGAGGACCCTATTCCGATGGCTGAACGCGACGCACTCGTCGACGAGACCGCGGAAACGCTGCTGAACGCGATCAAGGCGGCCGCCACGAAGGCAACTGTTCCGCGGCATCTGTTGAGTCTTGCGCAGGCGTATGCGCTTGTGGTCGCTCCGGGAGCCGCGCTAGCGCCGGCCGAAACCGACGACACGGATTGATCCGACCGGTGAGCCCTTCACGCAACGACGGGATCGCTCGCTCGCCTGCAATTCATCTTTGGTGGCACGGATGTGGTGCCTCCGCATTCGCCGGACCACTCGCTATGTGTTGGCCGCAGGAGCGGGCGATGTAGCCGACCAGCGTCCGGCCGGGCCGTCCCCGGTTTCGCTCCCAGCCAAGCTGCACTGCCCTACGCGCTCGTGCGTCGTTAGCAGTAGTTGGTCAAAGATTGAGCGTGGCGGCAGCGTGTCGTCGTAATCAAGTGCCCGGAAATCGGCCAGCAGCTGTTCGGCAATCGCGCGCAGTTTGATGTTGCATTCCTGCGACCGCCATTTGAGGAGATCGAACGCAGCGTCGGCGTCAACACGATAGACCATCATCAAGATGCCCTTGACTTGTTCGATGACGGCGCGGTTCTCGGCTATCTCGGCGACCGCGTTGGTGATGAAGGTTTCGCGCTCCTCGGGCGGGAAGGTCACGTCGACATAGAAGCCGGTCGTTCCGATAACGTCGCCGTCTTCGCCGCGTAGCAGCTGGGCGACCACGATGACATCATGGGTGCGTCCTTGGACGTCGATGATGCGGTGGCGGGTGCTGAACGGCTGACGGGTTCGAAGGATGTCGTCGAGGGTGGCGGCTACCTGCTGATAATCCTCGGGATGCTTATGGGAGAGCACCATGTTGGTTGTGGGTTGGGTGGTGCCAGGTTCATAGCCGTGCAGTCGTTCGACTTCGGGTGACCATTCCCAACGTTCGTCGTCGAAGAACAACCGAAACCAACCTGTGGGGTGCGGTGTACCGCCAGCCAGGGCCTGCTCGAGTGGAGAATTGCCGCTAGGACCGTCGGCCATGGGTGTGAACTTATCCGATCGCAGCCGAGGCGGTGAGTGAACGAACGCTGAGGCCCCCAAGCAGTCCATCACACGCGGCACGCTGGGTAGGGGCGGCGATAGCGGGCCAGGCGCTAGCTGCTGAACGCTTGGGGTTGCAACCCTCTATCGCCTGGCGTGAGACCACATAGACGCAACCTACCTCGGTTCCCCCGCTGCAAGCGGTATAGCCCACGCCGAGATCCGCAAACCCGAACAGTGCCAAATCGCTAGTACCACAACGGGGTGGGACGGTTTTACGATTCGGTTATGGCCTCAAACAACTCTGGCGCCGTCGGCGCGGACGCGATTCTGCAGCAAACTCAACGCGGAAACCGATTCAACGAGCATCGAACTGACGCGCTAATCCTGATGCCGCGCGGCGACGTCGACGCGACCCCTCGCGTCGTCCGGGAATGTCGAGAAACGGCGTGCGCCTACGGTTTCGAAGGACACCGCGATGGCTGACGCTCTGGCGACCCGCTGGACAGAAAGCGGCCTGCCACGCCTGGGAACTCAGCCCCACCAGAACGCCGTAGCGATCGCAACATAGAGCACGCAGAGCACCGCCCCCTCGAACCAGTTCGACTCGCCGTCGAAGGTCACTATCACCGCGACCAGCGCCGACATGATCATCACCGCCAACAGCAGCGGCGAGAACACCAGATCGAAACCGGGCTGGCCGAGCCATACTGCCGACAGGCAGATGATGGGCGCGATGGTGAGAGCGATCTGGACGGGCGACTGCAGGATCACTTGAACCGCGTAGTCCATCTGGTTCTTGGCGGCCAACTGAATGCCGACGAAATTCTCCACCGCATTGCCGGCGATGGCCACGATGACCAGACCGGCGAAGACCTGGTTGATACCCGCTGCGTCCATCGCCGGCTCCAGGGCAGCCACGAACCACTCCGACACGAAGGCCGCACCGATACCCGCGGCGGCCAGCATGCCGATCGCCATCGCCAGCGGCCAGTCCCCGTGCGCTGTCGCCGCGCTCGCGGCCTTGGCCGAATCTGGGCTCGCCACAATGGGAGACGACGCTCTGGCGGGCGCCTCCGGACCGCTCGACCGCTTTCCGAGCGTGGCCGGCAGCGAGAGCGCGAACAGCATGAGCATGATGATGGAGACGACCACCGACACCGTCCGCTCATGCGACGCCGCCGGGGTGTGTAGCGCGGCGGTGAGCGAGGGCACGGCAAGGATGAACACCGCAAGGGTGAACATCAGTCCGAGCGTGCGTACGTCGTCAGCGGCGAAGCGCTGCCGACCGTGCTTGAGACCGCCGACCACGAACGCCAGCCCGAGCACCAGCAGGGCGTTGGAGAGAATCGAGCCGACGAGGGTGGCTTTCACCACGTCGAACAGGCTCGCCTTGAGCGCGAACACGATGACGAATAGTTCGGGCAGATTTCCCAGTGCGGTCTGCAGGATTCCCGTGGCGTTGGGCCCGAGCCGATCTCCAAGCGCCTCCACTGAACGTCCGACCAGGGATGCCAGCGTAGCCAGCGCAAGTGCGGACACGATGAATGCCAGCACCGCATTCACGTGGGCGTAGTGCAGGACTCCCGCTGCCACGGCCGCGACCACGGTGACGGACAGCATGGCTCGGTCGCGCCGGGTTAGCAGCGGGGGCCGCTCGGTTTGGGTGGTGGTCACGGGCTTCTCCTGCTCTGTTTCAAAGCTCCGCCGGTAAGGGGCCGATTGCGATCACAGTAAAGGGGCCGCCCACCAGGAGCGACCCCTTCGGTATAGCGCCGTTTTCAGCTGATCGACCCCCTGAACTCCACGCCAACCTGCGCCGCCTGCGCCCAATCGTTCATGTCGACGACTGGATAGATCTGAAACATGTTGAAGGGGGCGAACTTGCTAGTGCCGTCCAGCAGCTCTGCCGGATTGTCGGTCTCCACTACGGCGAACCCTCCTTCGCCGTCGACTCGCCCGACGAACTGGTGGAAGGTCGAGCCCGCAGGTGGCTGCCACTTTGAGAACAGCTGCAAGGCGCGCTGCACGCCATCTTCATTTTCCTTGCCAGAGCCGCCGAGGCGGCTCGTCCACGCCATGACGTACTTCATTGCTTCCTCCTAGGAATAGGGCCGTGCCCTGTTGGTTGTGCGGAACCATGCATCCGAACACGGTGTAACCCGCACGGCTCACAGTCTCCTCGCCAGGCAGACTCGCTCTCCGAGTAATCGACTACTCTAATTTCGCGAATGAGGCGTGCTCTATCGGCGCGAGTACGCGGTCAGAGGCTCACGACACGCCGGCATGAAGTGGTAAGGCGAGACGTTGGCGCTGGCAAGCAGTCACACAGGGAACGCGCGGCGTCCGTGCACGGGCAGTCGCAAGATCGCGGCCGGGCGGCGGAAGAGATAGCCGACCTGGGCGCTATGCGAGACTGTTTCCACGAAGTGATCTGGAGGGATTTATATGTCGGGCCGGACGAGGGGAAGCCTCTTCGCCGCTCTGAAGGCAGCCGGAGTGGCTTCGATATTGGGCTGGGTGCTGGTGCTGAGTACGGGCCCCGCGCTGGCCGATCCGGCTCCCGGCGATCCAGGGGTTGTCGCGGGTCCTGCTGCGGGGCAGGATCCGACACCGTCCACCGGCACGGCGCCATTCGGGCCGCCGAGTTTCGTCCCTGCCAACGGCGCGACGGTGGGTGTGGCCCAGCCGATCATCATCAACTTCCCGGGGCTCGTCGAAGACTCCGGTGTAGCCGAAAGCGCCGTCCACGTCTCTTCCGTCCCACCGGTACCCGGCAAGTTCTACTGGATGACGCCCACGCAACTGCGCTGGCGCCCGCTGACCTTCTGGCCCGCGCACACCGCGGTGACCGTCGATGCGGGTGGCACAATGTCCAGCTTCCAAACGCGAGACAGCCTAATGGCTACGGCCGACGACGCCACCCACCAACTGACCGTTACCCGCAACGGGGCCGTGGAGAAGACCATTCCGATGTCGATGGGGATGGCAGCCGGCGGCCACCAAACCCCAAACGGCACCTACTACGTCCAAGAGAAGATGCCTTCGGTGGTAATGGATTCCTCGACCTACGGCGTTCCGGTCAACTCGACGTACGGATACAAGACGACGGTCGAGCTAGCCGTCCGGTTCGACGACAGCGGCGACTTCGTACACAGCGCTCCATGGTCAGTGGACGACCAGGGAAAGCGCGACGTCAGCCATGGCTGTATCAACATCAGCCCCACCAACGCAAGGTGGTTCTTCGCCAACTTCAGCGCCGGTGATCCCATCGTCGTGACGAACTCCAGCGGCGGCACCTATTCCAGGCACGACGGCTCCAACGACTGGCAAATCTAGCTCCCGGCCCTTGGAGAAGACGAGCGGATGGTCGTCTCCGCTGCACGTTTTATTAAGGAGCGCGGCGTCCACGCCACCTTTATCTCAGAGGTTCTCCAGTACAGCGGCACGCCTGGGACTGGGGCGTGATCGTAACGGCGGTTACCACCCGCCTGGCATCGGCTCAAGTCGAACCACCTAGCGGAGTATTCGTTTTGCATAGTGGCGGCGTGTTCCTTCGCCTCCATGGCTATGTTCCCGCGGGCCGAGAAGGACCACGCTCGCCGCGACGACTCCGAGGGTGCGAGTGCGCGGGCGAAACAACCCCACCATTCGTTTTCCGGTGACGGCTCGGGCTATTGGATTTCGACCAGGGGTTGGTCGGTCTGGCGAGTCCCCGTTTCTGGGTCCCGCAAACGAGAGTCGTTTCAATGGGTACGGGCCTGTAGTTTAGCGCGCTAATGGCCGGCCCTCGGTCTCGGCCGCGCTGGCGAGAACGGCTAGCTCAACGAACCGCCGTAAAACCGGTTGGCCGGCCACGCCGACCGCTGCTAGTTTTTGGGAGACCGTGCGAGTGAACGAGGAGGTGGTACCCGTGAACGTATCGACGTGGGTGCTCCTGTTCGGGGTCACGGTCGGGCG
>JAVXWV010000756.1:0-5512 GCA_032230775.1 Mycobacterium sp.
CCGCCGCCGGGCGCCTTGGCCAGGACGAGGTGGACGATGTTTTCGGTCAGCTCGTGGTCACCACCGGTGATCAACATCTTGGTACCGGTGATCCGGTAGGTGCCGTCTTCGGCGGGAATGGCCTTCGTCGTGATGTCGGCCAGAGACGAGCCGGCATCGGGTTCCGACAGGCACATGGTGCCGAAGTAGCGGCCTTCGAGCATCGGGCGGACCCAGGTGTCGATCTGCTCTTCGGTGCCGTATTCGGCCAGCAGGTTGGCATTGCCCACGGTAAGGAAGGCGTACGAGGTCGTGCTGGGGTTGGCGGCGCGGAAGAAGTTCAGCGATGCCTGCGCCACCGCCGTCGGGAGCTGCAGCCCGCCGATTGCCTCGTCGAACGGTCCGGCCAGCAGGCCCGCTTCGCTGAAAGTGTCCAGCGCGTCCTTGATCTCGTCGATCAGCACGACTTTGCCGTCGGGGCCGACCGACGGATGGCTCTGATCGCCCTTCTTGTTGTGCGGCGCAAAGCATTTCGTCGCAATGTCCTCCGAAAGATCGAGCACAGCGTCGAAAGTGTCCCGAGAGTGCTCGGCGAAGTGGTCGCGTTTGGTCAACTCGACGACGTCGAGCCACTCGTAGAGCAGAAAGTCGACGTCACGCCGCGACAGGAAATCCGCCATGTCAGGACAGCCTTTCGAGATTTGGATCAGATTAGCGATTGCTCATTTTATGAGCGCTCGCTAATAATGCGCCTAGCATCGGCAGATGTCAAATACGTGTAGGATCCGACCGTCATGACCATCGATCGAGCTGCGGATTCAACTGCCGCGGAACGCATGCGGCGCGCCGCGATCGAGGCGTTCGCGGAGACGGGATACGGCGGCAGCTCCACGCGGCAGATCGCCAAACGGCTCAACATGAGCGCGACGGCCATGTACCCGCACTACCGCTCCAAAGAGGAGCTCCTATATGCCATCGCTCTGGAAGGGCACAGCAGCCTGCTGGCCGCGCTGAAGGAGGCCGACGACCCCGCTGCGAGCTTCGCCGAACGGCTGCGCGCCGCAGTGGCGGCATTCGCCACCTGGCACGCCGAGAACCACGAGCAGGCCCGCGTCGTGCAGTACGAACTGCACGGCCTGACGCAGGCCCACTACCGCACGATCGCACCGCTGCGCCACCAGGCGACCGACGTCATCACGGAGATCGTCGCAGGCGGGGTGACGGCCGGCGAGTTCCACGTCGACAACGTCGACGAGGTGGTGATGGCCATCTCATCGTTGTGCGTCGACGTATGCCGGTGGTTTCCGTCGCGAAAGCACCGCGACGCGAACAAGCTCGGCGAGGTGTACGCAGGCGTCGCGGAGCGACTAGTTCGCTAACACTGCCGGTGCCGGGCTGGCACGCTAGGCACATGGCATTCGGCGATTACCAGTTCGAGATCTACCTTCAGGGACTCTCCGGCATCGTGCCGTCGCTCCCGATGTCTTATGCGGAATGGGAAGCCAAGGCGGAGGCGGCGATGTCGCCGTCAATCTGGTCCTACGTGAGCGGCGGCGCCGGCGACGAACGCACCCAGCGGGTCAATCGCACTGCGTTCGACGGCTGGGGCCTGATGCCGCGGATGTTCAACGCGCACCGCGAGCGCGACCTGTCGGTTCAGGTATTCGGTCTGACGCTGCCGTCGCCGGTGTTCATGGCGCCGATCGGGGTTACTGGCCTATGCGCACAGGACGGCCACGGCGATCTCGCCACCGCGCGAGCCGCTGCGCGCACCGGCGTGCCGATGGTCATCTCGACGCTGACCGAGGATCCGATGGAGGACATCGCCGCCGAATTCGGTGATACCCCAGGCTTTTTCCAGCTGTATACGCCGACCGACCGTGAGTTGGCGGCCAGCCTCGTACACCGCGCGGAGGCCGCCGGATACAAAGGCGTCATCGTCACGCTGGACACCTGGGTGCCTGGATGGCGACCTCGCGACCTGTCGACGTCGAACTTCCCACAGCTGCGTGGCCGTTGCCTCGCCAACTACACCAGTGACCCGGTGTTCCTGGCGAGCCTGCAACAGACGCCCGAGGAAAACCCGCAAGCGGCGGTGCTGCGCTGGATTTCGGTTTTCGGCAATCCGTTGACCTGGGACGACCTGCCGTGGTTGCGGTCGCTCACCGAATTGCCGTTGATCGTCAAGGGCATCTGCCATCCCGACGACGCGCGCCGCGCCAGGGACGGCGGCGTGGATGGCATCTACTGCTCGAACCACGGCGGCCGCCAGGCCAACGGCGGAGTACCGGCCATCGACTGCCTCCCCGGGGTCGTCGAGGCCGCCGACGGGCTTCCGGTGCTGTTCGACTCCGGCATCCGCAGCGGCGCCGACGTCGTCAAGGCATTGGCGCTGGGCGCCACTGCCGTCGGCGTCGGGCGGCCATACGCCTACGGCCTGGCCATCGGCGGTGAGGACGGCGTGGTGCACGTGCTGCGTTCGCTGCTTGCCGAGGCCGACCTGATCATGGCCGTCGACGGCTATCCGAGTCTCAAGGACCTGACACCCGAGGTGCTGCGGCGCGTCACCTGACTCATACCGCCAGCGGAATCGGGTTGGGCATCAGCACGATTCGCCAGTTGTCGGGGTCGGCGAACGCCATCGCCCCGTTCTCACGCCACCACGGGTTGTCCAACTCGACCGGCTCATGTCCGGCCTCGCCGAGGCGGGTAACGACGTCGAACATCTGGTCCGCGGTGGCGAAATAGAAGACGAGAAGATTCTCGTCGGTCGGTGCGCGGCCGGGACTTCCGTCGTCGTGAGAGGTGAACTCGAGGTGGTACTTGTCGCCCGGCAGGCCCACCATCACCACCTCATAGCCGTGCGAGGCGGTGCGATACAGCTCGGGCAAGCCCAAGTCCCGGCAGTAGAAGTCGACAACCTCGCCGAGCTTGTCGGTGGGACGCGCGATTCGGACCTCTACGGCCGGAAGGCGATCGGGCCAGACGCCGTCTGACAGTTCCATGGTCGCGACCGTAAGACCTCAAGTTGTGTTCATGTCAATCCCCGCCGCGACACGCGCCCACTTGATGGTCACGGCGGCGGCGGTCTGCGACGGTAGGGGAGTGGATGCGATTTTCGAGGAGTTCGACGAGTACCTCGCGCTCCAGCGCGGTCGCTCAGAGCACACTCGCCGCGCATACCGGGGTGACCTGCGCTCGCTGTTCGACTTTCTCGCCGAACGGTTGCCCGAACCCGGACTGGACAGGCTGAGCCTGCCGGTCCTGCGATCCTGGCTGGCGGCGCAGTCATCGGCAGGTGCGGCGCGCACCACGCTCGCCCGCCGCACGTCGGCGGTCAAGACCTTCACCGCGTGGGCGACGCGCCGCGGGTTGCTGTCGAGTGATCCCGCCGCGCGACTGCAGATACCCAAGGCCCGACGAACGTTGCCCGCGGTGCTGAGACAAGATCAGGCGCTGGACGCCATGGCCGCCGCGAAATCCGGTGCACAGCAAGGTGATCCGCTTGCGCTGCGCGACCAGTTGATCGTTGAGTTGTTGTACGCCACCGGAATCCGTGTCAGTGAGCTGTGCGGGCTTGACATCGACGACGTCGACCGGCCCCGGAGGCTGCTGCGCGTCCTCGGCAAGGGCAACAAGCAGCGCACGGTGCCGTTCGGGGAGCCGGCCCAGGGGGCGCTGACGGTGTGGCTCGACGACGGGCGGCCCGAGCTGGCCACCGTGGATTCGGGCCCGGCGCTGCTGCTCGGCGCGCGAGGCCGTCGGCTCGATCCCCGGCAGGCACGCACCGTCGTGCACCAGACAGTCGCGGCGGTCGACGGCGCGCCCGACATCGGCCCGCACGGACTTCGGCACAGTGCCGCCACTCATCTGCTCGAGGGCGGCGCCGACCTGCGCGTGGTGCAGGAGCTTCTGGGCCACTCGACCCTGGCCACCACGCAGCTCTACACCCACGTCACGGTCGCGCGTCTGCGCGCGGTGCACGACCAGGCGCACCCGCGGGCGTGATTCGCCGAAATCGCTAACTGACGATCATGGCCAGGCTCCACACGACGAGGACAGCCAGCACCAGCATCTGTGGCCACGGCTTCCACGGTGAGTCCTGGATCGCGTACGACATCTCCTTCAACGGCGACGTCTGCGGAGGCGCGGCACGTTCGGCAGGCACCGGCGTGTGGAACCGGTGGAAGTAAAGCTGAATGAGTGTCGCGCCGATCCAGAGGCCGCCGAGGAAACTGACCGCCTCGACACCGCGCCGGAGCAGCAAGGCGGCCAGCACGACGGTGAACCCGAGCACCACGACATCGGATGTCGTTGTCGCCGACGGCTTGTCGGCGTAACTCTTGTCCAGCGCGGCGCGACGCCTGCGGTACGGCAGCGCGAAGAACGCGAACTTGGTGATGACGTGCACGCCCAAAAGGGCGATGACAACTGTGGTGACCGTGTTGAGCATGAACTCAGCGTGCGTCCGCCGCGTCGCCGCGCCAGTCTCTGTACGGCTACGGCGTGTTGTTCAGCCACTGCAGTGACGGCCGCGAGCGTGCGCGTTTGTACGAAAATCAGCGGCGTGTCGCGTGCAAACGCACACGCTCGCGGCAGTGGTGTTCAACTACCCAGCGGCTTGAGGCGGATCGGCGTACTGACGAGCAGGCCCAGTGGGTCGACGTAATCAGCGCGCGACGCCGCACCCCACATCGCGCCCCAGTGCAGGCATGCGGCCGCAGCGCAGCCGTCATGCCCGGCCGCGAGCTCGCCGATCACTGTCCCGGCGTCGACCAGCTGCCCGACGCGCACCGACGGTTGCACCGGCTCATAGCTGGTCCGCAACCCGCCGGGGTGGGCGATCGACACGAGCGCGCGTCCGGCCAGCTCACCGGCGAACACCACCGTGCCCGCGGCGGCCGCATACACCGGTTGGCCGGACACCCCGGCCAGGTCGACGCCTCGATGGCCGCGGTGCCAATTCGGCGACGGCGCGTCGAACATTCGCAGAACAGCTGGTCGAGGCCGCAGCGGCCAGTCCAGCCTGCCGTCGTCGGCCGATGCGGCCGCCGAAAAGACGACCGCGAGGACCGTTATCAGTACGATGGTGCGCATATTCCCAGTTCAGCGCGCTAGTGGGGCAGAAATCCAGGCCCAACCGCCAAGCTGTGGATGGCGGGCCCGGTGTGGAAAATGCACCCCTGTCCAGCGTGTAAACTTCTAGCCGCAGCTCGCTTGAGCGGGCTGACTTCGCGTGTCTGCACCACGACCCGGTACATCAAGGTCGTACCAGGATGCCGGCGGTCCCGTTTTCGGACGGGTCCGGCAACCAGCAGGCACCAGGGCCTGGCATCACCCGACGCCGGGCGTCAACCGACAAAAGAAGGCCGAGCCACATCACTATGGCTGTTGTAACCATGAAGCAGCTGCTTGACAGCGGCACCCACTTCGGGCATCAGACCCGTCGCTGGAATCCCAAGATGAAGCGGTTCATCTTCACCGACCGCAACGGCATCTACATCATCGACCTGCAGCAGACGCTGACCTTCAT
>JAVXWV010000775.1:0-3381 GCA_032230775.1 Mycobacterium sp.
TCGACTGCGGCGCCCGCGGAATGTAGTTGGCCGACGAATTCCCTTAGCCCGTAAGGAAGTTCTTGTTCGCGGCGCATCCCTGCCATAGTGGCCAGCGGCATGTCGAGGCTTCGGGCGGTCTGCTCGACGGCGTGGGTGAGCAAGGGATGGGGCGCCAGCTCCGCGAAGACCCGGTGGCCATCTTCCAGGGCGGCCCGTACCGCCGCGGAGAACCGAACCATGCGGCGCATGTTGGACGCCCAATAGCGGGCATCGCACACCGGCTGTTCGCGCGGGTCGTACGAAGCCGTCGAGTAGAAGGGAATTTCCGGCGTCATCGGCTTGAGCTCGGCGAGCGACTCGGTGAGCTCGTCGACAATCGGGTCGACTTGAGGCGAATGGAATGCGACGTCGGTGGGAATCTCGCGGGCCATCACGTCACGCTGCTCCCAGGCCGCTATCAGTTCGCGAACCGTCTGCGCTGCACCGGCAATCACCGTCGACTCCGGCGACGCCACCACCGCAACCACGACGTCGTTGTTGCCGCGGATTGCCAATTCCGATAGCACTTGCTGGACAGGAAGTTGCACCGAAGCCGTGGCACCGGTGCCGGCGACGCGGGACATCAGTCCCGAGCGGCGGCACACCACACGCAGCCCGTCCTCCAGTGAGAGCGCGCCCGCGACTACAGCCGCCGCGGCCTCGCCGACCGAGTGCCCGATGACCGCGCCCGGGCGCGCACCATATGCCTTCAGCGTGGCGGCCATGGCGACCTGCATGGTGAACAGCGTCGGCTGGATCCGGTCCTGACCGGTCACCGTTTCGGGCGCCGACATTGCCTCGGTCACCGAGAACTCGCACTCGCGAAGGATCACGGGCTCGGCCTGCGCGACGGTGGCGGCAAACACCGGTTCGTTCGCCAGCAGCTCAGCGCCCATCCCGGCCCATTGCGAACCCTGGCCGGAGAACATCCACACCGGGCCCTCATCGCCGTACCCGTGCGCGGCCTCATATGGGGTATTGCCCCCGGCGATCTCGCGCAACGCCTCGGTGAGCTCCAGCTTGTTGATCGCGATGACGGTGGTGCGGACCGAGCGGTGCGCGCGCCGACGCGCCAAGGTGTAGGCGAGATCGGGCAGCGCCACGTCGTCATGTGTGCTCACCCAGTCGGCCAGCCGGCCTGCGGTGCGCCGCAGCTCGTCGGCCGACGAGGATGACAGCGGGAACAGCAGCGGCGCAGCTCCAGCCGATTCACTTTCGAGCGCAGCTGCCGGCGCAGCCTGTGCCGGCGCCTGTTCTAGGACGCCATGGACATTGGTTCCCGAAAGCCCGTACGACGACACCGCCGCGCGTCGTTGCTGGCCACCGATGGTGGGCAAGAGTGAAAGTTCATGCGGCACAAAGAGCTTTGTGTCAATGCGAGCAAGGTCGTCGGGCAACCGAGTGAAATGCAGGTTCCGTGGTACCAAACCGTGCTGCAGTGCGAGGACCGCCTTGATCAGCCCGATCACCCCGGCGGCCGACTGGGTGTGGCCGAAGTTGGTCTTCGCCGACGCGAGCGCGCAGGGACCATCGATGCCATAGACCGCGGCAAGGCTCGCGTACTCGATTGGATCACCTATGGGGGTGCCGGGGCCATGCGCTTCCACCATGCCGACCGTGCTGGGATCAACATCGGCCGCGGCCAAGGCCTTCCGGTACACCGCGCTTTGCGCCTGCTGCGATGGCGCCCCGATATGTACGGTATGGCCGTCCTGATTCGCTGCGGTACCACGCACCACAGCCAAGATCCGATCGCCGTCGCGCAGCGCATCGGGCAAGCGCTTGAGCAGAACCATGGCGGCACCCTCGCCGGACACGAATCCGTCCGCCGCCACGTCGAACGCGCGACAGCGTCCCGTGGGCGACAGCATGCCCTGTGACGACGCCGCCGTGAACTTGCGCGGTTCCAGCATCACGTACGCACCGCCTGCGACGGCAAGGTCGCTTTCGCCGTCGTTCAGGCTGCGACACGCCATGTGCACAGCGAGCAGGCTCGACGAACAGGCGGTATCGACCGTGACAGCAGGACCGTGCACTCGCAAGGCATGGGCAATCCGCCCGGACGCCATGCTGAAACTGTTGCCCTGAAAGCCGTACGGCCCTTCCATGGAGCTGGACTGGGCGGCCACCAGTTGATAGTCGACATGAGTCAGTCCGACGAACACACCGGTTAGCGAGCCGGTCATCATCTCTGGCGTGAGACCGGCATGCTCGACTGCTTCCCAGGAAGTCTCCAGCAACAGCCGATGCTGCGGATCGAGCGCCATCGCCTCGCGCTCATTGATGGCGAAAAACTCAGAGTCAAAGCCGGCGACGTCATCGAGGAAAGCACCCCATTTAGACACCGACCGTCCCTGCATGCCGGGCTCGGGATCGTAGTAGTCGTCGGCGTCCCAGCGGTCGGGCGGAATGTCGGTAACCAAGTCATCGCCGCGCAGCAACGCCTCCCACAATCGCTCTGGCGAATCGATTCCCCCGGGGAGTCGGCACGACATGCCGATTACAGCAACCGGAGTGACCTTTGCGGTGTCCGTCGGCAAATTTTCGGTCGACGCCGACTGGTGTGCATGAACATCGATGCGATCCAACGAAACCATTGCGTTCGCAAGCAACTCTCTGTCTTGGCCCCGCCCGAGATCCAAGGCGTGGCGCCACGTCGCGATCGGGGTCCGCCCGTGCGGGGTGATCGCCGACGCTAACGATAGACCACGACAGAGACCACGACAGCTAATTCCGATATTGATGCCGCCGGTCTGTAGGGAAAAATGGCATCAATAACGGCAAGCGGTGATTGCTCGCGCTAGTGTGACGGACATGATTGAGGCTTCCATCCCGGCCGTCTTGCGCGAGCGCGCCAGTTTGCAGCCGGACGACCTAGCGGTCACCTTTATCGATTACGACCGGGACTGGGACGGCGATACCGAGTCGCTGACGTGGTCGCAGCTGCATCAGCGAGCATCAAGCGTTGCGCGGGAGCTCTCCGAGAGCGGGTCGGTGGGTGACCGCGCCGTCATCTTGGCGCCACAGGGGCTCGATTATCTGGTCGGGTTTCTCGGCGCTTTGCAGGCGGGGCGCATCGCGGTTCCGCTTTCGGTTCCGCTGGGTGGCGTCACAGATGAGCGTGTCAGGTCGGTGCTGCTCGACGCCTCACCTGCCGCTGTCCTCACGACGTCCTCGGTCGCAGGCACCGTCGCCGAACACCTCGGCCCGGGGGCGGGTCCGTCACTGATCGAGGTCGACCTGTTGCGCCGAGAACCTCGGTACAGTTCCCACACGCAGCCAGGCGATAGCCAGATTGCGGCGTATCTGCTATACTCTTCCGGGTCGACCCGTGAGCCGGCCGGGGTCATGATGTCGCAC
>JAVXWV010000001.1:0-3632 GCA_032230775.1 Mycobacterium sp.
GCCGATCCGCAGGAGCTAATCGATTTTGTTGCACAACAACTTTCGGCGCACAAGCGGCCGCGCGAGGTTCGGCTGGTGGATAGCCTGCCGCGCAACGCGATGGGCAAAGTGCTCAAGAAGGAGTTGGCGGAATGGCCCGAAGACGAACGCGAGTGAGGATCGCAGCGAGACCGGGCTCGATGGGGCGAGCCGCAAGCTCCCGCCCGAAGCGAGGACCGGAGCGAGCGGGAGTCGAGAAATGAGTCTGACGTTCGACGAAATCTGCATCGACGCCCACGACGCCTCCGCCCTAGGCGCGTGGTGGTCGAGGGTGCTGGGTTGGCCATGGGGCATCGACGCCGACGGAGACGTCGTGCTGCACGCGCCGCCCGGTGCCGGGCCGAAGTGGCTGTTCATCGCCGTGCCCGACGACAAGGTCGTCAAGAACCGAATCCATCTCGACTTCCGTCCCGACGACCAGCAGGCCGAGGTGGATCGCGTCCTCGGGCTCGGAGCGCGGCATGTCGACATCGGTCAGGGCTTGGAGAGCTGGGTGGTGCTGGCCGACCCCGAGGGCAACGAGTTCTGCATCCTCGCCTCCTCCGACGATTGATGCCCCCACCTCCGCGAGCTGGGGGCACCTCCCCACCTCCGCGAGCGTGCGTGTCTGCACGCCGACACGCCGTCAACTGCGTGCATTTTGAGCACGCTCGTCGCCCGCGAACTGCGTTTTCGTACAAGGCATGCTGGGCGATAGGGTAAGGATCAACCTTTCTGACAGGGTGGCGGACATTGATGACTAACCGGCGCGGGCTGGTCGCCGCGGCCGCCGCATTGCTTGCCGCAGGGTGCGCCGCGCCAGTGCAGATCGAGCTCGTATCGACCACCGCACCGGCGCCCGCTCCGGACCCTCTGAGGATCGGTCTGGCGGCCACCGATACCTACGGCGGGTGGATCCCCGATGGCCAGACGCTGAGCCCGTTCGATGTGTCGAATCCGGCATTGGCACAACTTGATCCGTCGTTGCTCAACGCCGTCCAAGATGCAACTCGCGCGGCGGCGGCGCAGGGCGTCGACCTGAGGATAACTTCGGGTTGGCGGTCAAAGGGGTTCCAGCAGAGGCTGTTCGATGACGCCGTCGGCAAGTACGGCAGCGTGGACATCGCGAGACAGTTCGTCGCGTCGCCGGATGTCTCGAAACACGTTGTCGGCCAAGCGGTGGACGTGGCACCAGTCGATGCCGACAACTGGCTGATCCGCAACGGCGCCAGGTTCGGCCTCTGCCAGGTCTACGCGAACGAACTGTGGCACTTCGAATTGGCGGTCGACCAGCAGGGAACTGCCCGCCGCTGCGGCCGAACGCCGCGGGCTGATCAGCCGCGGGCGACCTTTTCGACCAGGTCGGCAGCCAGCACCCGTCCCGGCAATGCCTGCAACCGTTTCGACGCCGCCTCGAGGCGCGTCGCCAATTGCTGATCAGCGCTGAGCCGCTCGATCGTGGCGTGCAGTTCGTCGTCGGTGAACTCGTAGGTGGAAAGCCGTACACCGTAGCCACATTCGTCGATCCGCTGCGCGTTGTCGTACTGGTCCCAGAACAGCGGCAACACGATCGTCGGCACCCCGAACGTGAAGGCCTCGCCGACGGTGTTGTTGCCGCCGTGGGTGATCATCACGTCGCACTGCGGCACGATCGCGGTCTGCGGTACGAACTGCTCCCCCCACATCCGATCGCCGAGCGTGAGCTGCTCATGCAGTGGACCCATCGAGACAATCACCCGATGCGGGGTCTGGTTCAGCGAGTCGATCACCCGCTGCATCAACGGCACATCCATGCAGCCGAGGCTGCCCAGCGACAGGTACACCAGCTTGCCCCCTTTGCCGACCTTGTCGGCGATGTCGAAGTGGGCGTCGGAGTTGCGAGTGGACGTGTCAACGCGGTGCCACGTTGACCCCAGCGGCCGAGACCGCTCGTAATCGAGCTCGGCCGGATACATGTACAGGTTCAGATACGGTGATTCGTACTGGAATTCGCCATCCGGCAACGGCGGTGCGCCGCACTGCTGATGAAACGTCGATGACCGTCCGACCAGGGGATCGGTCAGCCGGCGATATTCGGCCGCGAAGTCGTCCCAGCCGCTGCGGTCGCGTGACGGGTAGCCGGAGAACACCGGCGGGATGTCGCGGTCGGTGATCTCAAGGGGATTTGCGGACACCACACGAATCCAGGGGCATCCTGCAAGCGATACGGACGGGAAGCTGGCCACGCAGTCGTGCACGATCGCATCGGGCCGCAGTTCGGACCAGATCTCCGTCAGCCGGTCGTGCGAATACTCGGCGCCGTCGACGAATTCGGCCCAGAGCGGTGTGGTGACGGTCTCGAGCTGCTCGATGGTCGGCCGGCGGAATTGCGGCGACGTCTCCCGCACGAACTCGGCCCAACCACCGCCGACGGCCTCCTCGCCCTCGGGTGGCGGCGCCATCCGCATCAGCCGCTCTTCGAAGCCACGCTTGGCCAGTTCACCCTCGAACGACTCCTCGATGACGAAGACTGTGCGGATACCCCTCTCGCGCAAGTGTTTTCCGATGGCGACTAGGTTGTTGGTTGGCCCCCACGCGCCGGGTTCCGGGAACAGTGCGACCGTCGGCTGGCTCGTCATACCGGCCGAATCTACGCCGCTCGGCGGCGACGAGCGTGCGCAAAATGCACGCGACTACCGGCGTGTCGGCGGGCAAACACGCACACTCGCGGCAGTGGGGCAATCAGTTGGCGTGCAGGGCCTCGTTGAGGGTGATGCCCGTGCCGTCCCGCTTGACGACCTCGACGGCCCCCGACAGCGAGTTACGGCGGAACAGCAGGTTGTCGGCACCCGACAGCTCGCGCGCCTTGACCGTCTGACCGTCAGCGGTCTGCACCTTTGTCCCCGCGGTCACATACAGGCCGGCCTCGATGACGCAATCGTCGCCGAGTGAGATGCCAAGGCCGGCGTTGGCGCCGAGCAGGCAGCGCTTGCCCACCGAGATGACCTGGGTGCCGCCGCCCGACAGCGTGCCCATGATCGATGCGCCGCCACCGACGTCCGAGCCGTCGCCGACGACCACACCGGCAGAGATCCGGCCCTCGACCATCGAGGTGCCAAGCGTGCCTGCATTGAAGTTCACGAAGCCCTCGTGCATGACGGTCGTGCCCGATGCCAGGTGCGCACCCAGCCGGACCCTGTCGGCGTCGGCGACCCGCACCCCCGACGGCACCACATAGTCGACCATCCGCGGGAACTTGTCGACGCCATAGACGGTCACCGGTGCGCGGCGGCGCAGCCGCGCCCGAACCACCTCGAAGCCCTCTACGGCGCACGGCCCGTGGTTGGTCCACACCACGTTGGTCAGCACGCCGAAGAAGCCGTCGGCGTTGAGCCCGTGCGGGGCGACCAGCCGGTGCGACAGCAGGTGCAGCCGCAGATAGGCGTCATAGGCGTCGGTCGCCTTGTCCTCCAGCGACGCGATGGTCGTGCGTACCGCCACCGTCTCGACGTCGCGGTCCTCGTCACGGCCGGTCAGAGCCCCCAGCTCGTCGGGCACCTCGGCGACCGAGAGGCGCACAGTGCCTGTCGGGCCGTCGGCGCCGAGTTCGGGTTGCGGGAACCATGTGTCGAGTA
>JAVXWV010000129.1:0-5741 GCA_032230775.1 Mycobacterium sp.
GGCTGGCGGCCTGCTGGCGCTGGCGGTGATGCGGATGGGACCTTCGGCGCGCGGCGGCGGCGCGGTGACGGTATCGGTGCGGTACACCTCGCCGCGAGCGGGAAGCGCGACCGCGGCGTCGGTGATACCGCCGCCATTGGGCCCGTTGCTGCGCTGCCACAGCGCGATGTGCACGGCCCAGTCGGTTCGGCCAGGCCAGGAGAACTCGCGGGTGCCGTCCACCGGGTCGACGATCCACACGCGGTCTGCGTGCACCCGCGACAGGTCATCGACGGCCTCCTCGGACAGCACCGCGTCGCGGGGCCGGTCACGGGCAAGCCGGTCCAGGATCAGAATGTTGGCCCGGTTGTCGCCCGCGTCGCCGAGGTCGTACGGATCGTCGAAGCCCACTTCCTCGCGGACCGCGAGCAGCAGTTCTCCGGCTTCGGCGGCCACCTCGGCGGCCAGCGCCGCATCGGTCAGGCCCATCGCGACAGTATCCACGACGACTTCGGACGCCGGCGTCGACAGGCGCCCCGGCGGGGGCCACAATGGAAGGCGATGATCGCAGTGGACGAGTTCAGCTCCTTGCGCGGCGCACTGTCAAAGGCCCAGATACCGGCCGCAAATCACGAGTTCATTCGAAGGTTCACGAGCGCCGTCGGCATCACTGACTACAGCGTCGTGGAGGCCGGCAAGACATACATCAGAGCCACACGGCGTGAGGGCGGCCCAGATCTCCACATCCACGGGGGGTATACGACTGGCTTCACTTCCGAGCAGGAAGCTGTCGGTGTCGCGGGCAGTGCGGGTCGCGGAGCGAGCTCTCGGAAAGGGACCTGGTACGTGGAGCATCCGGTCACCAAGGTGCGTCCCGGTAGCACTCGCTCGGCAAGCGTCCGGCGCGAAGGAGCCTTCTGCGACTGCGGAATGCAGTTGTCCTTGACCGGAATATGTAGCAACTGCGACTAGGTCAGAACGCCGGCCACGGGATCGGCCGCCGCCGATCCGGTATCGGCATTACCGGATTATCAAGCAGCGCAACCGTTCTGGCGTGCAGCGCAGCCACCTCGCGATGGGTGATGTGTTCGACCAACTGCTCGCCGAGGCTGCCTCGCAGCTTGTCGCGAAATGTTGCCAGGATTTCCACTGTGTCGTCGTCGACGGGCTTGCCAGCCCAGCCCCACAGCACGGTGCGCAGCTTGTCCTCGACGTGCAGGCTCACCCCGTGATCTACGCCGTAGACCATCCCATCGACGCCGGAAAGGATGTGCCCACCCTTGCGGTCGGCGTTGTTGATCAACACATCGAAGACGGCCATTCGGCGCAGTCGAATGTCGTCGGCGTGCACCAGCGTCACCTCGTCGCCCGCATAGTCGTAGGCCTGCAGCACCGGCAGATAGTCGGGCGGAATGTGTCCAGCGGGCAACAGGTCGATGAGGTCCGGCCCTGCCTGGAGTTCGTCGCCAACCTCGTCGCCGGGCTGATCCACCCAGAGCTGCAGCATGCCGCGGCCAGCCGGCCCGTCGCGAATGATGGTGTAGGGCACGATGTTCCAACCGAGGGCATCAGAAATGAGGTAGGCGCTGAGTTCACGGCCCGCCAGCGTGCCGTCCGGGAAATCCCACAGTGGCGCCTCGCCTGCGATGGGCTTGTATACGCAGTGAGCCTGGTGCTCATCCAGATGCGCCTCGCACAAGAAGGTGGCGTTGCTCGCTGAGCGGATTCGTCCGATGACGGTCAACTCGCCGCGCTGCAACACCTCGCAGTCATCAGACCCGCCGCTAGGAATCGGCGTCATCCTCGGACCCGGCAAAGGCGCCGCGCCGGTAGCCGTTGGTGCGCACGCAGATGTGGCCCTCTGGGTCGAGCGGCTCATCACACAGCGGGCACGGCGGGCGGCCTGCCGAAATGACGCGGTTGGAGCGCGTCGCGAATTCGCGCGCCGACTCGGGCGTCAGGAACACCCGCACCGCGTCCGGACCCTCTTCGGCGTCATCGAGCACCACCGACGCGTCGAACTCGGTCTCGGACACCGCGAGCAGTTCGACCACCACCGTCTGTGCCTCGGAATCCCATCCGAGGCCCATGGTCCCGACCCGGAACTCGGCATCAACCGGCATGACCAATGGGCTCAGGTCCTCGATGTCGCCGGTGTCGGGCGGGATCGGGGTGCCGAACCGGCGGTTGATCTCAAGCAGTAGGGCCGCGATCCGCTCGGCGAGCACCGCAACCTGCTGCTTCTCCAGAATCACCGAGATCACGCGTGTGTCGTGGACGGCCTGCAGGTAGAAGGTTCGGTTGCCGGGTTGCCCGACGGTCCCGGCCACGAAGCGGTCGGGTGTGCGGAAGACGTGAATAGCGCGGGACATGGCACCCTCCAAAATACCGGTATCGGCACGTCGGCCGTAATTCCACGGCGGGCCGTCAATCGGTAGAGCCGCCGACCACAGCGTCCTCGGGCGGCACCTCGCCGTCCTTGTTGTCGGCCTCCCCGTCGGCCTTTTGCGGTTTGGCCAGCAGTCCGGCGGTGAGGGCGTCACCAGTGTGGTTGACGTGTATGACGAACGGACGCAACGCGGTGTAACGGATCACACTCATCGACGCGGGATCTGCGCTGATGCGCTGGAAGGTGTCGAGATGTGCGCCGAGCGCGTCGGCGACTACGGACTTGATCACATCGCCATGCGTACAGGCCACCCACAGCGCGTCGCCCTCATGCAGTTCGGCGAGTCTGCGGTCGTGCTCGCGGATGGCGGCCACCGCGCGCGATTGCACGTGGGCCAGCCCTTCGCCACCGGGAAAGACGGCCGCGCTCGGCTGCTGCTGCACCACCGCCCAGAGCGGTTCTTTGACCAGGTCACCGATTTTGCGGCCGGTCCAGCTGCCGTAGTCGACCTCGGATATGCGTTCGTCTTCCACGGGATCCAGCCCGAGGGCGGCCGCAAGTGGCTCGACCGTCCGACGGCAGCGCAGCAGCGGCGAGCGCACGATGGCACGGATCGGCAGCCCGACGAGTCGCGCGACGAGTGCTTGCGCCTGTTCTTGGCCCTTGTCGTCGAGGTCGACGCCGTCGGTGCGGCCGGCCAGCGTGTGCGCGGTGTTCGACGTCGACCTGCCGTGCCGCAGCAGAATCACGGTCACGTCGCCGACACCACCCCTGTGCCCAACAGAATCAGTACGACGGTTCCGAGCACGACGCGGTAGCCGACGAACCAGTACATGCTGTGGCTTATCAGGAACCGCAGGAACCACGCCACCGCCGCGAACCCGATGACGAACGCGATCACGGTCGCCACCACCAATTGCGGGCCGCTTGCGCTCATCCCCTCTCCCACAGGGTGGAACGCGTCGGGCAACGAGAACAGCCCCGACGCGAAAACGGCGGGGATGGCGAGAAGGAAGCCGAACCGCGCGGAAAGTTCTCGGTCGAGCCCGAGGAACAAGCCCGCGCTGATGGTGGCGCCCGACCGTGACACACCGGGCACCAGCGCAAGGCACTGCGCCAACCCGACGACGATGCTGTCCTTCCACGTGAGCTGTTCGGCGTGCCTGGTCTGCTTGCCGTAGTACTCGGCGGCGGCGATGACGGCGGAGAAGACGATGAGCGCGCTCGCGATCAGCCACAGATTGCGCGCGCCAGTACGGATTTCGTCCTTGAACAGCAGACCGAGCACGCCGATCGGGATGGTGCCGATGATGACATACCAGCCCATCCGATAGTCGAGCGTGCGATGCGCGGCGACGAACAGACCGTTGAACCAGGCCTTGAGGATCCGGCCGATATCGCGGGCGAAGTACAGCAGCACCGCCAACTCGGTGCCCAGCTGGGTGACCGCGGTGAACGACGCGCCCGCGTCGTCGTCGAAGAAGACGCGAGAGGCAATCGCCAGGTGACCCGACGACGAAACGGGCAGGAATTCGGTCAGTCCCTGCACCACCGACAAGACGACGACTTGCAGCCACGACATCGCCGGCGCCTCGATCACGACGACGACCGTACCGTGACGCCGCTGTTAGCGCGCTGTGCGTGTCACCGGCTGTGCAGCGGCCACCGCGTCCCGCACCGCCGCGGAGACGCTGCGTTCGTCGAACAGATCGATGTCGGCGAGCCTGCGGCTGGCGGCGGCCACGACATCCTCGGCCTGTGGGACAGGCCCCGTGGTGCGCGGGCGGTAAACCTCCACGACAAGCACCTGCTTTTCGACGTGGAACGAAAAACTGCGACCGTCGCCTACCCGGCCAAACCCGCTGGCGTGTAGACCAGTAGTGATGTCCTCAATAGCAAACTGGTGGTTGTCCAAATCCCTGTCTGCGGCGAGGGTCATGACCGAACCATACCGCTGTCGATGGCGCCGAGCGTGCTGGACGTGGCCATTTGTTGATGGAGGTCTTGCCTACACTTGCTTGTCCATCCAGGTTCGATTCGCACATCCGAGAGCTACCCGTTTGCCGCGCCGTTTAAGCAGGTCAGTTCAGCTAATTCGCGTCAGCGCTGTTGTGCTGGCAACGGCCGGATTGGTGAGTTGCTCGGCTAACAAGGCCGACGCCCCGCCGCCGACGATCGTGCCCGCACAGGCCGCGCAATCTCCTCCGGTCAGCGGAGAACCGGCAGGCGTGGTGCGGCCGCTGAGCGGGCTCGCACAGGCGGCCGTTTTCGACCGGGCAACGGCGTCGTTGGCGGTGCTCAACCCGCTTTTCGGGAACCAGTCAATGGTAACCGTGGTGCCCCCGTCCGGCGCCGAGCGCCAGGCGCGGCTGCCCGGTCCTGCGACGGCGATGACGGGTGACAACGACGGCACGGTGTATGCGGCGACGCGCGGCGGCTATTTCCGGGTCGACATCCGCGCAGGCACGGCCACCCGCGTGGATATCGAGGGCCAACCGGGCACCGACTTCACCGCGATCGCCCGCCGCGCCGACGGCAAGCTGGTCCTCGGCAGTGCGGACGGTGCCGTCTACACATTGAGCTCCGACACCACCGTCGGCGCTTCATTGAAGATTTTTTCACGGGTGGATTCCCTTGTGGCACAAGGCAACACAGTTGTCGTGCTGGACCGCGGGCAAACGTCGGTAACCACCATCTCGGCCAGCGGCAACGACGCCGATCACGCACTGCGGGCCGGCGAGGGGGCGACCACGATCGCCGCAGACTCGGCAGGCCGGGTGTTGGTCGCCGACACCCGCGGCAACGAGCTGCTGGTGTTCGGCACCGACCCGCTGATCCTGCGCCAGCGTGCCCCGGTGCGCGACGCGCCCTACGGGCTGGCCGGCTCGTCGGGGCTGGCCTGGGTGTCGCAGACGGCAACCAACACCGTCGTTGGTTACGATCTGGCCACCGGTATCCCCGTCGAGAAGGTGCGTTATCGAACCGTGCAGCAACCCAATTCCCTGGCCTTCAACGAAGCATCTGGCACCCTGTACGTGGTGTCCGGCTCGGGAGCGGGTGTGCAGGTGATCGCGAATGCTGGGGTGGGCCACCCTTGACCGCAATGCATCGCGGACGGATGCCAGAAAGCTGGGAAGGCGATCTGTCGGACGAGTACGAGTGGATACCCCTGCGGCTGCCACCGGATCTGACAAGGATCAGCGCATCGACCCGATTGTCGATCGAGGCCGAGTACCGCGGATGGGAACTCACCCGGGTCCGGCTGTACACCGACGGGAGCAGGCGGGTACTGCTGCGCCGTAAGAAGACCGCCGCGGACAGGTTGGGCATTCCGGATCAACCCGGGTTGTAGCGATGCAAGCTTGCGCGGCGA
>JAVXWV010000155.1:0-5943 GCA_032230775.1 Mycobacterium sp.
GAGTTGGCCGCAGTAGGTATCAGCGGCGGCCCCGGCGTGCTCTTCTACATGTAAGGCCACCTTTAGCGGGAAGGGACCGCCGTTGAACGTCCGGGGAGCTCACCCAAGACATGCTCGTAGGTCGGCATCGTCGTCAACCTCGACGAGCATTCACCAGCGGTCACCGAACTCGCCGCCGCTATCTGATTGATCAAAGCGCCAACCGCTGTTGAGTCTGTTTGTCCTCACCTTAACGCAACTGTGCCGCCCGTCTCCGGTGAGGTAAGCGTCTGATGACCGGCCTGCCTTGGTCAGCGTTAGCATGTCCTGTTCGTCATACATCCATGTCCTTGTTTTACCGCCGGGCAACCGCAAACGTCCTACACGGCCTCAAACGTTGCCGAGTCGCCACAGTTTCCGTGAACTTAGGTTACTCCAGGCAGGTATTTTTCCTCGATACGCTCAATAGATCTGGTAGATTCTCTGGCATTCTGTCGCAATCCATGTGGGTGGAGATCGACTTGGCGGAGCAGACGATCCGACGGATATTTTTCGTGCCTCCAGTCGCCATTGCCCGGCTGGGCGGCAGTCTTACTCCGCTCGTCGCCTTCGAGTGGACGAGGGGGGACCCGCACACTATCGCTGAGACCCGTATCCGACCGACGTGGACGCTGGACGTGCTGCCCGACGGCAGCGTCGCGCCGCGCATGCCTGCCCAGATCATCGTGCGGGACGGGGCACTGCTACGCCCCGTGGCACCGTTCCTGGAGCTGTGGGCACTCACCGGTGACGGGCCGCAGTCGGCGTTGACGGTGGTACCTGTGACGCCGGCGTTGCTCTCCGCGAACAGCGCAGACGAGAGGAGTCTTTCTTTCACGGTCACGGCGATGAACCGCAAGGCAGCCAGCCGCACCGGTCGAGCGAGCCTGCGATTCGGCACTTTTCCCCCACTCCAGGTACGGGCCGACGACCACCGCATGGTGCCGATGCTGGGGGTAAGTCCTCCAGGCACGTCCCAACCGATGATCCCGCCGGGACGGTCTATCCCTCTTGGTCAGCTGCAGGTGTTACGGCCAGTGGCCCAGCCGGCTGATCAGCCCTGGTCGACTGCGGTACGTGTCGATGTCGTGCGGCTCCGGTTCACCCCGGCACGTGGCCGGTTCTACGGTCCACCGGGCGCCACCCAGGTACAGCCGGCGGCTGTCGTGCCCGAGCGGGCGTTCCTGAACGCCGTTGCCGGTTGGGAGGGCGCCGCTCGAAGCGATCGGGTAGTGCCGGCCGACACCGTGGACGAAAGCTCGCCTGGGGTGTCGCTCGGCGTTGTCGATGACACCTGTGACGCTCGGGTCGTGGCCGAGTTGGCGGTCGCCAACGGGACGCTGCGGTGCGGGGCCAACGTCACGGTCGCCCCTCCTCATTATGCACCCGACCGGCGGCCGTTTCTGTCACTTGCCGATGAGATCAACGACCGCCAGCACGACCCGCAGCGCGACTCCGCGCTCAGCGCCGCCGACCGGGCTACATGGGTCGAAGACCTGTTCGAGCGGGTCTTCGAGACGGCCTCAGCGATGGACCTCGATTTCTGGAGGGCGCAGCGAGCGCGGCAGCTACGGCCGAATGAGCAGCGGAGCGCGATTCCTGGCGACGGCGTGCCTGACCCGACCAGGGCCATGGGTGGCGCCGACCGGCTGCGTGATCCGAACATCGCCGTTCCCGAGCCGTCGGCCGACATACCCTTGCCGCTGTCAGAGCGGGCCAGACAGCGGCACCGTTCCCTTTCCGACCTGCGGGATCTGGAGTCGTGGGTGAAGGAGAACCCGAATCGGCTGGTCGAAATCGTTCGTCCACCCTTCGCCAACACTGGTCAGTCGATGCAGATGCCCCCGTTCATGCGTAACAGCAACGCTGGGCCACTGTCGCTGACCCACTGGCAGTACGACCTACTGATGGCCTGGGTCGACGCCGTGACGGAGTTAGCACCGGCCGCGCTGCTGGAACCGGTCCCCGACGGCGCGCTGGCTCCGCTTTCACCGCAGGCGGCGCAGCGTCGGCGGCAGGTGCTGGCCATCCTTAACGCCGGCGGCGACGCCGCGGCGGGCGAGGACGGCACGCGGTGACGGCAAGCACCAACGGCGCCGAGCCGTCGAGCTGGCGGAGCTTCCGGTCTCGTCTCGGCACCCACGTACTGGTGCTCCGCGGCAGCCAAATCCTCGACGTTGACGAGCACACCCTGGCGACCCTCGACGAGGTTGCCCTGGCGCCCTACCTTGACCACGGCAAGCGGCTGGGGCTTAGCACCGTCCCGTCCGTTGCGCCCCAAAACCTGTCGCTCAATGTCACCTCCGCCTGCAACCTCGCCTGCAATTACTGTTACGCCGATCGAGGGGCCTTCGGCGGCGCCCAAATTGGCGCCATGTCCGAAGCCACTGCCGAGCAAGCCATCGACGTCCTCTTAGCCGGTTGCGACCGCCACGCCATGGCTACCATCGGATTCCTGGGGGGCGAGCCGTTCCTGCGCTCTCACCTCATCCACCACGTCGTCGACTACACCACCCGCCGGGCCGCCGCGGTGGGCCAGCCGGTCGGGTTCTCGGTCACGACGAACGGCACGCTGCTGCAATCCGAGGATCTCGATCTCCTCCGCTCGCATCGCTTCGCAGTGACGGTCAGCCTCGACGGTGGCCAGGCCACGCACGACCGCCGGCGGATCAAGGTCCTCGGGCAAGGAAGCTGGGACGACGCTATGGCCTGCGTCCGCCCGTTGCTGGCCAACCCGGGCACAGCGGTGGTGACGGCCCGCGCCACGCTCACCAGCGACGACCTTGACCTCATCGGGCGCTATGACGCCCTAGCCGCCGAGGGGTTCCCGGCCATCGGCTTTGCCCCCGTACGCGTCGGCTTTGGGGCACTCGGCGACGACCACTGGCCCCGTTGGCTGGATGCCTCGATCGCCCTGGCGGAGCGGGAACTCGCCACCATCCGGGCCGGAGGCGACACTGCGTTTGACAATCTCCGGGTGGCGCTGCGTCAGCTCAACGTCGGCTCGTCCTCCCCCTACCCCTGCGGCGCCGGTGGAGGCTATGCCTCGGTGTCGACCGCGGGCCAATGGTTCGCCTGCCACCGCGCCATCGGCCAGGAGGACTACGCCCTCGGCGACGCCAACGGCCCGAGCGGGGTCGACGCTGCCCGTCAGCGGCAGTTTCTGACCGACCGTCACGTGGAGCGAGTCGAGCCATGCCGGAGCTGCTGGGCTCGATACCTCTGCAGCGGCGGCTGTCACCAAGAGGCGTCCACCCGGACCACAGCGGCGTGCGACGCTATCCGAGCGTGGCTCGAGTATTGCCTTGACGCCTACTGCGTCGTGTCCTCGGAGCGGCCCGATTGGTTCAGACCTGGCCCGCTCACGAAAGGGGTCATGTGATGGACGACGGCAAACTCCTGCCCAGGAACCGCACGGCCCGGTTGGCTCAGGTACAGGCCGCCGGGAACCCGGTGGTGGTTGAGCTCGAGTCAGGGGTCGGCAACTGCTTTCCCGGCCTCGAGCTCGACCTGCGCAATCTCGACCGTCGATTCTTCCCCTTCCTGGCCGTCGACTTCGTCGGGGGCCAGATCGCTGTGGCGGAAATAGCCCTCGCCCAAGCCGAGCAGGAGCTGCCTGCTGGTCCCCTGCTCGACGGACTGCGCCGCCTGGCTACCGAGTCTCCCGGCACCTGGCAGGTGACACAGCTGACTGGCGACTTCGCGGGATTCGGCCGCCAGTCCTTCGTTGTCCGCAATCTCGGCTCCAACGACCAGGTACCGCCGGACGCCTGGACAGCTGTGCGGCTGCTGCGCCCTGGCAGCCAGGTGGAGCTGACGGTGCGGCGGCCGGGTGCATCACTCATGATGGCCGCGCCTCGCGCCTCCTACCTCACCGACGACGGTGCATTTGCCGCCATCTTCGAACCCGGTGAGCTGACCCAGTCCATGTGCTCACCGTGGACGCACGACTTCCGAGACTGCGGCTGCTTCTACTGGGCATCCAACCACCCCGACATCGTGCTCCCCGCCCTGCCAACCGGGGTGTCAGCCGACGACCCTAAGTGGAGCGTGCGAACACTGTGGCTGCGCACGACGCGTGACGGCGACCCTCCACCCGCCCCTGACAATCAGCACTCCGGCGAGATGATTCATCTTGAGATCAACGCCCGATGGCAGGACCTTGACGTAGCGCTGGACGGGCGGGAACAGCGGGTCCCCTACGCACCGACCACCCTGGCAGGCGCGCCACTGGAGCCGGGCCGGCTGGAGGCGACGCTGCGCTACGCCGCTGGCGTGGAGTTGGCCGTCATGCTCGAGTACCTGGCCGCCGTCTTCAGCGTGAACCGCAGCGCAGGTGCCCCCGGCTCGACGCTGCGCAATGACGCCCGGGCGGCCCGATCCGAGCTGCTGCGGGTTGCGATCGGCGAAATGCGGCACCTACGCGAGGTCAACGACCTATTGTTCGATTTAAATTCGGCCTCTAACACTGCCGACCAATTCGTCCCGGCGCTGGGCGTCGCCACCCTGATCCCCGAGCCGCCCGCCGCCCGGCCGGTCCGCTATCGCCCGCTTACTCCCGAGGCGCTCGCCGACTTCGTGGCGGTTGAGGCACCGTCACAGAGCGTTGACGGCCTTTACCTCGGAATCCTGGCCACTTTCGAGCGGGACGGTCAAGAACGTCAAGCCGCCGTTGTGCGGTCCATCATGGCCGACGGCGCCGACCACTTCGCTACGTTCACAGCCATCCAGGAGTGGCTGGGCCGCCACCCCGGCACCCCCTACCTGCTGCCGCTGGTCACTCCGCCAACGGCAGAACCTGCCCTGGCCGCTGTCCAGCAGCGCTACGAGCAGGTGCTCGGCCTGCTGCACCAGGGATACACCACCGGCGTCCCGGCGGGCGCCCCCGACATCGCCACCGCCCGGATGGCGATGCTCGGTCCCGCTGGGCTGGAAGGTGCCTGCGAGACGCTCGCCCAACGCGGGTTCCTCGCCACTTTCGCGGTGCCAGCCGATCCTCGCTTCGCCGCCGTGCCGCCACCGCCGTGACCGGGGACGTCGTCCAAGATCTTCGAGTCGAGACCGTTGTACTGGGTTCGGGACCCGTAGCGCTTGCCCACGCCCTGTTCACCGCACGCACCGCACCAGTAATCCTGCGCTGCCGTCCGCCTGCCACCGTGCCGGCAGTGGAGAGCGTGCCAGCGCCACTGCTCGCGCTGCTGTTAGAAGTGGGTGTTACCCCCGCCGAACTCGACGTTGACCACCTGACCACCAATCGGCTAGTGGCCTGGGACGCTCCAACTCCGATCGAACGGCAAAGCCCGGCCTGCGCCCACCTCGACCGCGCCGCACTGGCCGGCGCCTTATGGCGCCGGGTCCAAGCATGCCCGAACATCCAGATCCTTCAGCCCAAACCCCGGACACCCGCATCCACCACTGGGGCCGAGGTCACGGGCCCAGGCTGGACCGCCGACCGGCTGATCGACGCCACCGGCCGCCGAGCCATCACAGCCCACCGGCATGCTCGCCCCTCACCGGCGTGGATAGCGACGTGCTGGACGCTTAAGAGGGATGACCTTGACCCTACGATGCGGCTCGCCGCGGGACCGACCGGCTACGCCTACCGCCTAGGCTCGGCGCGGTGGCTGACCGTCGGCTGGGTCGCGCCGGGCCCACCGCCCCGCGACGCCGTCCAACTACACCGCCGCCTCGACGAAGAAGGCGCCGGCTGGCTGATCGAAGGCGTCGATTTCCAGCAGAGCTCCTGTTCGCGGCGCGTGGCCAGCCTGGACATCCCCATCGTCACCCGCCGCCCTGACGTGGTAGCCATCGGCGACGCCGCCCTCGCCCGCGATGCCCTCGCCTCCCAAGGCACGTCTATCGGGCTGTCCGACGCCCGCCTCGCCGCCAAGCGGACGACCCTCCACGATCTGGAGCGTCGACGCA
>JAVXWV010000168.1:0-3497 GCA_032230775.1 Mycobacterium sp.
CAATCGACGGTGATGCTTGCGTACTCCTCACCAAAGCAACAGTGCCCTCTGACCTCGTTAGAGGGCGCTGTTTCATTCCCCAAACCTTCCCAGCGGGTGGGTGGCGTTGTGGGGCAGCGGTTGTGGGCGAACGTGCTACTGAGGTCGGTATGGCCCTGGGGGTAGGGCTGCGTGCCGAGCTGTTCATCGAGGACCAGCCGCGATCAGAACCGCGGCCGGTCGCACCTTGCGGCGCATGTGGGCTCCCATGCCGAACAGCCATGTGCATCACCTCGCGTTGGACCCCTGGAAATGTTTGAGTACATCCAACGCGCGCTAGAAGTGATCTGATCCAGCGCTGCCCGAGATGTCCGGTCGGATCTATTACCGGGCCGACCCAGTGACGACGTTGGCGTCGCGCTGGCCACCTTGCGGTCACCGCTGATTAGCCGAGCCATTGCACGAGCAGTAGGTGCACTTCCTGGCGGTCGTCAACGATGAGGTAAACCACCTGGCCGGCGAGGTTGGATCCGAAGTGCCACCGGCGTACCGAAGCATCCGGGTTGCCCTCGTGCTGGGGTTCGCCGTTCCAGGGTGTGAGCCGCAGCACCTCGAGCACCTCGGCGTACGCGGCGAGCGCCTCGGTAGGTAACGCGGCGACCTGCGCGAACACCGCTTGATCCGGAACGATGCGGTACGACACCTACCGCCTCAGCCGCTCCCGAATGAGGGCCTGCATGTCCTCGAAGGAGCCAGCGCTCGGATTCTCGCCGGTGCACATGATCTGCTCGGCTTTGGCTTGTAACCGGAAGTAGCAACCTGGATCGCGCAGCTCGGCGTAGGCGAGGTGACGCCACTTGTGCAGCAGCCTGTGCACCCCAGCGAGGTCCTTGGAGACCTTCGCCTGCTCGAGCACCACATCCCAGTCGGCGTCGAACTTGGCGACCAGCCGCGGTGATAAGCACGCACGGATCGCGATCGGGTCCGCAGGTGGCGGCGCCGGGTCCGCAGGTAGCGACGACGCGGAGGGCGAAGCCATCTGCACACCATAGCGGTCGGCCGACCACGTTTGCGGTACCTCGCATGCCGCCCGTAGGTGGATCCACTTTCGGTCGTGGCCGAGGTTGTCGCCGTCGGCCCCATGTCGGCGATCGCGTCTGTCGCCAGAGAGCCAACAGCCGAGACCTGCCGGCCGGCCAAAGCTGCTGCCGGCCGCCGTGCACCAGCTCGTTCCGGAGTTGGCGGCCTGCATCGGGCCGCAGCTCAACCTGCTGGAACCAGTCATCCGTCAACGCAATAGCGCCGTCCCATGCGATACCCGATTGCGCTACCGCTACTTCTTGTCGGCGCGCCCTTGGATGGCGTCGAGCGCCGACGGAGCGCTCGGGGTCTGACCTTTTTGCTTTTTGTTCTGGTCCTGTTTCGGCTTCTTGACCTCGCGGCCGCCCTTGTTCTTGCCTGCCATCACTATCTCCGCTCGTTCACGTCGCCGGTTGGTGCGTGCGGGAGCGCCATCGGCTCCAAAGAGCGGTGGGTCCTGCAGGGCCGACCGGGCCCGACGCGCTCACCATGCTCCAGTCCCGACCAAATAGCGAGGGATCGATCCAGGATCCGGCAGATGCCCTGAGTTCAGGCCCGCTGTTCGTTGAGAAGAATGGTTCTGATCAGCGCGAACACGGCATGAGCCGACCTTCGTTGTGTCCTGCATCGTCCGGCCATGTCCGGCTGTTCACGGCAGGTTACGCTCTATCCGCGCCCTAGGAATGCGCTGAACAGCCGGGTCGGCCTCACCGACGACGAGGCCGCCGGTCTCTCGAGCCTGCTCCGGTGATCACGTGACAACGTATCCGAGGATCGTGGTGTCCGAGGATCTGCAGCACCCGCACCGTGACGGTCGCGTCCGGGTCAGCCTTGCGAGGTGGCGAAGCCGTGCATAGCGCCGTTCCGGGTTGACTGCACCGTCTTCGGTCGAGATTTCTCCTTACTACCTGGCCGGTCTGGGGCATGGCGGTGCGCCTCCAGCAGGTCGGGATCCACGACTTCGAAATCCTCGGTCCGCCGGGAGGCCTACCTGGGCACCGCGATGTAAGCGTCGCCGCGCCTCCTACGGCATCTGTTACCGCGCGGCCACCGCGGACGCGGCCTGCTCGATGAGAGCGGCTACCGCGGCCGGCTGCGAGAGGTAGATGGCGTGGCTGCCCGTCGCCTCGACCATGGTTGAGCCGGCCCCCTCGGACATGGCGCGCTGAGCCGGCGGGGGGATCATCCGGTCCTCGGTCGCGACCAGATACCAGCTCGGCTTGACCCGCCAGGCGGGCTCGGTGATCGACCCGCCGAGGGCGTCCACGCCCCACGGGACCTGCGAGTCGGCCATGAACGCGGCCTGCTCGGCGGGCAGGTCGCCGGCGAACGACGCGGGAAACTTCTCCCGATCCTGGAACAGGAAGCCGTCCTTCGGCGGCAGGATCGGTGATACGGGCGCGCCAGGCGGCGAGTCGGCGATGAGCGTGTTCACCGACTCGCCCTCGTCCGGCGCGAACGCCGCGATGTACACCAGCGCCGCCACGTTCAGGTCCGTGCCCGCCTCGGTGATGACCGCCCCGCCGTAGGAGTGGCCGACGAGAACGACAGGCCCGTCCTGCGCGTCGCTGCGACGTCACCCTCGAGCGACAGCGTCGGGTTCTGCACGACGGCGACGTTGTAGCCGTCCTGCTTGAGCAGGTCGTAGACTCCTTGCCATCCGGACCCGTCCACGAAAGCGCCGTGCACGAGAACGACATTTCTCGCTGATCCAGCGTTCACGATGATCTCCTTCCCTGAGACTGGTTGGGGATGCCGGCGAGCCTAAGCAGGCGAGGTGACGGGCGGCTTCACGGGAGTCGGCGCTTCGTGACTCCGGCAATTGATTCGCTCATGGTGGTTCTCCTGGCCAATGGTGGTGGTTACCCTGACACCCAATCTGCGCGCTTTGGCGGTAGCTGTCCGGGCTCATCCAGCGCGTCGCGGTCTGTCCCCATCAGCTGGAGTATCGTGTGATACACCGAACGATCTTCCGCGCATGCGGTCCCGCCATCATCGTTGCCAGCAGCCATTTGCCCCCCGGCTAGCCGAACTGGTCGAATTCCTGGTAGCTGCAATATGCGCGTGCGAATCCTGTCAGGGAGCCTCACTGCCGCGGGCGAAGGTCTCCGCGACCAACCGAGCCCTGATGGTCTCATCTTTGGTCTCATTCGCATGCGTTCGCCCACGTTCATCAGCGTTCGGATCAATGCGGCGATGCAGGTTGCGGACGTTAACGTGACTCGGCGAACTATTATCCCGACTTCTGAAAATCGGAAGGTCGGCGGTTCGACCCCGCCTCTGCCACCGTATCTCGTCGGGCGCAACCTCTACTGGTGCCCTCGCTGCCAGCGGCAGCCAGCGATCTAGAAGTCGCACCACCGAAGTCGCCATCGCTACCCCAGTCCCCAACGCCACCGTGCTTGAGCGTAGCTTTTCGTCAGGGAATCGAGGGATCA
>JAVXWV010000180.1:0-8086 GCA_032230775.1 Mycobacterium sp.
ATCAATGACGGCTGCGACCAGACTCGGCTCGGTAAACGTGAATTGCTTTATCAAAAGCGAAGTTTGCGCTGAATTGATGAAATCGCGGACAGGTTCCAGGCCATCATCGGGCTCGACAATCAGACGCGGAGAGAGCGGGAGCATAATTTCACAGATGCTAGCACCGGGTGAATGGCGACGCTTTGCTATCGCGTGATCGTTCAGCTTCCCGTGACACGCTAGTGATGAGACCGCCGCAACGGTGATACCGAGGACGCTCCCGCGCCTGTCACATCCACGGCACGACTTCAGGCAAGATTGCGGGCATGGACAGTGCAGCGGCTTCGCCGCGGGTGCTCGTAGTCGACGACGACCCCGACGTGCTCGCATCGCTCGAGCGCGGGCTGCGGCTGTCCGGATTCGACGTGGCAACGGCCGTCGACGGCGCCGAGGCGCTGCGCAGCGCCACCGAGACCAGGCCGGACGCGATCGTGCTCGACATCAACAAGCCGGTGCTCGACGGCGTCAGCGTGGTGACCGCGCTGCGGGCGATGGACAACGACGTGCCGGTCTGCGTGCTTTCGGCGCGGAGCTCGGTCGACGACAGGGTCGCCGGACTGGAGGCGGGCGCGGACGACTACCTGGTCAAGCCGTTTGTGCTGGCCGAGTTGGTCGCACGGGTCAAGGCGCTGCTGCGCAGGCGCGGCGCGACGGCGACGTTCTCGTCGGAGACCATCACGGTGGGCCCGCTGGAGGTCGACATCCCCGGCAGGCGTGCTCGGGTCAACGGCGCAGACGTCGACCTGACCAAGCGCGAGTTCGACCTGCTCGCGGTGCTCGCCGAGCACAAGACCGCGGTGCTGTCCCGCGCCCAGCTGCTGGAGCTGGTGTGGGGTTACGACTTCGCCGCCGATACCAATGTCGTCGACGTGTTCATCGGCTACTTACGCCGAAAGTTGGAGGCCGGCGGCGCGCCACGGCTTCTGCACACCGTTCGTGGCGTGGGGTTTGTGCTCAGGACGCAATAGTGCGATGAACCTGCTGTCGCGGATCTTCCGCCGCACGCCCTCGCTGCGGGCCCGGGTGGTGGTCGCGACGGCCATCGGCGCCGCAATCCCCGTGCTCATCGTCGGCATCGTCGTATGGGTCGGCATCACCGGCGACCGCAAGGAACGGCTGGACCGCAGGCTCGACGAGGCGGCGGGCTTCGCGATCCCGTTCCTGCCGCGCGGGCTCGATGAGATTCCGAAGACGCCGAACGACCAGGACGCAGTCATCACGGTGCGCAAGAGCGGGCAGGTCACGTCCAACTCCAACGTCGTGCTCCCCGAATTACCTGCCGGCTACGAGGACACCTACGTCGACGGCGTTCGGTATCGCGTACGCACCGTGGAGATTCGGGCCCCCGAGCCGATGTCGGTCGCCGTCGGCGACACCTATGACTCGACCATCGCCGACACCAACAACCTGCACCGGCGGGTGATCATCATCTGCCTGCTCGCCATCGGCGCCTCGACCGTGTTCGGTTGGGTGCTGGCCGCATTCGCCGTGCAACCGTTCAAACAGCTGGCCCGGCAGACCAGTCAGATCGATGCGGGCGACGAACCACCCGATATCGAGGTGCGCGGCGCCTCCGAAGCCGTCGAGATCGCCGAGGCCGTCAAGGGCATGCTCGAGCGCATCTGGGAAGAGCAGGCCCGCACCAAGGCCGCGCTGGCGTCGGCGCGCGACTTCTCCGCGGTGTCGGCCCACGAACTGCGCACGCCGCTGACCGCGATGCGCACCAACCTCGAGGTGCTGTCCACCCTCGACCTGCCCGACGAACAACGCAAAGAGGTGGTCAACGACGTCATCCGCACCCAGTCGCGCATCGAGGCCACTCTCGGAGCGCTTGAGCGGCTGGCGCAGGGCGAGCTGTCGACCTTCGACGACCACGTACCGGTCGACATCACCGAACTGCTCGACCGCGCCGCGCATGACGCGATGCGGGTGTACCCCGATCTGGACGTGTCCCTGGTGCCTGCGCCGACGGTGATCATCGTCGGTCTGCCCGCCGGACTTCGGCTTGCCGTCGACAACGCGATCGCCAACGCGGTCAAGCACGGCGGGGCGACGAGAGTGCAGCTGTCGGCGGTCAGTTCGCGCGCCGGGGTGGAAATCGCGATCGACGACGACGGCGTCGGCATCCCCGAAGAAGAGCGCAAGGTGGTCTTCGACCGGTTCACCCGCGGGTCGACGGCGTCGGTCTCCGGCTCAGGTCTCGGCCTGGCGCTGGTCGCCCAGCAAGCCGAAATACACGGCGGCACAGCCTCTTTGGAAGACAGTCCGATGGGGGGCGTGCGGCTGCTGCTGCGGCTGCCCGGTCCGAGCTAGCGGGTGGCGAGCAAGTCGATGACGAATATCAAAGTCTTGCCCGACAACCGGTGACCGCCGCCCTCAGGGCCGTAGGCCTGTTCGGGCGGGATGACCAGTTGTCGACGGCCACCGACCTTCATGCCGGGGATGCCGTCCTGCCAGCCCTGAATGAGCCCACGCAACGGGAACTCGATGGACTCGCCGCGGTTCCACGAGCTGTCGAATTCGTCGCCGGTGTCGTACTCGACGCCGACATAGTGCACCTCGACATTGCCGCCGGGAACGGCCTCCGCGCCGTCTCCGACCACCAGGTCCTTGATGACGAGCTCGGTCGGTGCGGGCCCGTCGGGAAATTCGATCTCTGGCTTGGTAGTCACCGGACACACCGTAGTCGGGCAGACTGGAGCCGTGGCTAAGGACCAAGACATTCTCGCTCATGTCAATAAGCTGGTCGCCGAGGAGAAGGAGCTTCGCGACAAGCTGCAGCACCACGAGATCGACGAATCCGAGGAGCATCAGCGGTTACGCGCCGTCGAAGTCGCCCTCGATCAGTGCTGGGACCTGCTGCGGCAGCGCCGGGCGCTCCGTGAGACCGGCGGCGATCCCCGCGAGGCAAGGGTGCGCCCGGCCGGTGAGGTCGAGGGCTACCTTGGCTGACCGGTGACTGCGCCCGACGTCGTCATTGTCGGCGGCGGGCACAACGGCCTGGTGGCCGCGGCCTACCTGGCCCGCGCCGGGCGCCGGGTTCAGGTGCTCGAACGGCTGGACCACGTCGGTGGTGCCGCGGTGTCCGCGCACGCCTTCGACGGAATCGACGCGCGACTGTCGCGTTACGCATATCTGGTCAGCCTGTTGCCACGCCGCATCGTCGACGAGTTGGGCGCCCGGGTGCGGTTGGTGCGCCGCCGCTACTCGTCATACACGCCCGATCCGGCGACGGGCGGCCGCACGGGACTGCTGATCGGACCGAACTCGACCTTCGGGGCGATTGGCGCTGCGGGCGACGAGGCGGGGTTCGCCGAGTTCTACCGTCGCTGCGGTGTCGTCACCTCCCGGCTGTGGCCGACGCTGATGCGACCGCTGTGCACCCGTGACGAGGCGCGTCGACATGTCGGCGACGACGCAGCGTGGGGGTTGATGGTCGATGAGCCCATCGCGCATGCGATTACGGATGCGGCGTCCAACGATCTGGTGCGCGGAGTGATGGCGACCGACGCGTTGATCGGAACATTCGCCCGCGCCGATGACGCAACGTTGACGCAGAACGTGTGCTTCCTATATCACCTGCTCGGCGGTGGCACCGGCGACTGGGACGTTCCGGTCGGAGGCATGGGCGCGGTGAGCGGCGCGCTGGCCGCGTCGGCAGCCGGGCACGGTGCCGAAATCATCACGGGTGCAGACGTTTACGCCATCGACCCCGACGGTGAGGTGCGGTACCGCCGAGACGGTCAGGAACACCTGGTGCACGCCGATTTCGTGCTGGCCAATGTGACACCGGTTGTGCTGGCGCGGCTGTTGAGTGAGCCGGAGCCGACGCTGGCGCAGGGGGCGCAGGTCAAGGTCAACCTGATGCTGCGGCGGCTACCCCGGCTGCGCGACGACTCCGTCGCACCCGAGCACGCGTTCGGCGGCACGTTTCACATCAACGAGACGTTCAGTCAACTCGACACCGCCTACACCCGTGCCGAGCACGGCGTGGTGCCTGATCCGCTGCCGTGCGAGATCTACTGCCACTCGTTGGCCGATCCGAGCATCTTGTCGGACAGCCTTCGTGAATCCGGCGCGCAGACGTTGACCGTGTTCGGCCTGCATACCCCGCACAGCCTGATCGCCGGATCCGATCCTGACCGGATGCGCGACACATTGACGTCCGCCGTGCTGAAATCGCTGAATTCTGTTGTTGCCGAACCAATTCAGGATGTGCTGATGGAGGACTCGGCGGGGCGGCTGTGCATCGAAGCCAAGACCACGCTGGACCTGGAGCGGACGCTGGGCATGACGGGCGGCAACATCTTCCACGGCGCGTTGTCGTGGCCGTTCACCGAGGATGACGAGCCGCTGGACACCCCGGCGCGGCGCTGGGGTGTGGCTACGGCGCACGATCGGATTCTGTTGTGCGGCTCAGGGTCTCGACGTGGTGGTGCCGTGTCGGGCATCGGCGGGCACAGCGCCGCGATGGCGGTGCTGGAAAGCTAGCAGCCGCTTAGCGGCCACCGTCGCCCCGTCGGTCCGGATCGTGGCGGCGACGGCGGTCGCCCGTGTACGCGTCTCGGGCCTGAGGGCCGTTTCGAGTGCTGCCGAAAGGGACTCAACCGTCGGAGTCGGACCATGGTGTGCCGCACCGATGCCCAACTCGACCACCCGGCACGCCCAGTACGGCTGGTCCGCTATCTGGGGCACCACCACCTGAGGCGCACCGGCGACGGCGGCCGTCGTCGTCGTGCCCGCACCGCCGTGGTGCACAACAGCGGCCATCCGGCCAAACAGTTTCTGGTGGTTTACCTCGCCGACGACGAAGCAGTCATCCCGGTCGTCGATCGGAGCCAGGTCGGCCCAGCCGCGGGAGACGAGTGCGCGGTGGCCCTGCGCGCGGATCGCCTCGATGGCCACCCGCGCGGCGGCCTCTGGGGCGCGCACACTGCCAAAGCTCACGTACACCGGCGGTGTGCCTGCGTCGAGGAAGGCCTCCATGTCGGCGGGGAGTTGGCGCTCATCGGGCAGGATCCACGCACCGGTCTGCACCACATCGAGGTCCGGCGAACCAGGCCACGGAGCCAGGATCGGGTCGGCCGCCAGCCATGGGCTGTCGGTGAAGACGTGATCGCGGACGTTGTCCACCGGCGGCAGGCCGAGCGTCGCCCGATGGGCGTTGAGCGGCGCGCCGTACAGCGCCTGCACCCGCTCGGCGTCCACCTCCCACAGCACCCGGTTGTCGGTCACGCCCGGCGGAAACGGCTTGCCAGGCCGCGACAGCGGCACGTGGTGCGTCGACGGAAAACTCCCCGGATGGAACGCCACGAGCACATACGGGATGCCCCGCACCTCGGCCACCGTCCGAGCGCCTGCAGGCATCAATCCCGACGCCACCAGCGCGTCACATCCCTCGGCTGCCGCGGCGACCGTCTCGAACTGCGCGGCGACCAACTCCGCCGCCACCCGCGGTGCATCTGCGGGTGTCGACGGCTGCCTGTCGTGCACGCCGTGCACCAAATCGCGCACCGACCTACCCGCAGGCACCATCGGCACGCCGACGCGGGCCAGTAGGCCCGCGAAATCCGGCGGCGCGCACATCCGCACCTCGGCCCCGAGTTCCCGCAGCGCCACTGCGAGTCCCAACAACGGTTCGACGTCTCCGCGCGACCCCCACGTCGACAACAACACACGCATCTTCGCTACCCCCATATCCCCAGGTTCTGGCTTCGGCCAGCCATTTTGGAGCATGACCGGGGTCTTGCCGCAAGCCCCCCAAGCGCTATATGTTGAAAGTGGAAGGGGTGCGTACTCCCCTTAGGCCATCGCCTCAGCCCACGCCATGTGGCCCTCAAATCCGAGTTCGTTCGCCATCGCGCGGTAGCGGTCCCTGTAGTCGCGATACGTGGCTTGGTCGCCGCGCGCCTTGGCCACCAGCGCCCTCAGTCGTAGTTCGGTGACATCGCGCACCACCAAGTCATCAATAGGTGCCACGGCGAGTCGCTCGATCGCAGATTCGGCTTCCGCGACGTCGCCCTCCATCCCACGATCTAGGAGTGTGAGGACCAACACGCTGATAGCCCATGTGCAATACGTGAGCTGTCCGTTGTTGAAGATCGTGTCGACGGCTGCGCGCATCAGAGGTAGCGCAGCTTCAACGTTCCCATTCAGTGCGTCCTCGCGGCCAGCGAGCAGATCGAGGGCCGGGAGTTCGGTTCTGAAGAACTGTCTTCGGTCGCACATCTCGCGGATCTCCGCCAGCATCTGCAGTCCGCGTTCGACGTCGGAGCGCGTCTCCAACAGCGCGTAGCCCAACCCGTACTTCGTGAGGCCCAGTGCGTTGTGGTCACCTAGTTCAAGGGCTACCTGAAATGCTTCCTCCAATTCGCCCAACGCGGCGTCGTCCAGCACTAGCAGGGCCTGCTGTGCCACAGGCGCGTACTTATAGACGACGACACTGGCGAACGTGAGCAGGTCGTGTTCGTGGGCCATCGCCAGGGCATCGTTGAAATCCTCCCGCCACCCCGGAATACCAAGCAGCGCACGTGAGTAGCCACGAAACACCAATGCGAGCGCGAGCGGCGAACCCGTGACGAAGGATGCCCTTACGGGATCCCCGTCGGCGATGTCGATCGCGATCTGTGACCATCGCAAAACGTCGGCCATCTGGCCGGTCTCTTGCTTCACAGCCAGCGAGCCCCACGACAATGCGAGCATCAAGTCACGGTCACCGATGGACTCGAGCAGCACTTCCTGCTCGGTTGCGAGCTGCGCCGCCTCACACTGGCGGGCTTGCACCATCAGCTCGGTCATCTGGCCTAACATCGCCATGGCCAGCGACCGCTTATCGCCGGCCGCCGCGCACAGATCGCGGAGTTCCTCGAATCCGGAATCGATAAAACTCGCCGCCCACCGATAGGTGGTCATACACAGTTGCGTTCTCGCCGCGATCCGCATGGCGAGACGGTCTGGATCATCCTCTGGTAGCGCATCGGCGACTTGTTGTGCCCGTAGCCAACTCGCGCGGGCGCCGCCGATGTCGCGAAGAGAAGACCACCCACCGGCACGCATATGCCAGGCGTAGGCGGCTCGGGAGTCGCCCGCCGCCTCGAGGTGTTCGGCGATCAAAGCCGCATTCAGGTCGTCCTGCTCGATGGTTTCCGCCAGCCGCCGATGCAACTGCGCGCGATCCGATTTGAGCTGCGACTCGTAGGCCACAGCACGGATCAGACCGTGCCGGAATGCATATCGTGGCCGCGGGCCGAACGTAGTCTGATCGATCAACTCCGCTAGGACAAGATCGTGCAGCGCCGGTTCGATCTCCAATGCCTGCAGCGTTTCGGGGCTGAACTGAGATCCGACCACCGCCGCGGCGTTGAGTGCGCGCTTCGCGGCGGGTTCGAGGCGGTCGATGCGTGCGGCGATGACCGCCTGCAGTGTGCTTGGCACGCTGACGTCGGTCGCCGGTTCGACGCACAGGTAGCATCCGCGACCGCCGATCAACACGTCGCGCTCAGTCAAGTCACGGACGATCTCTTCGGCGAAGAAGGGGTTACCCGCGGCGCGCTCGGCGACAAGGTCGGCGAGCCCGGCCACCGATCTATCCTTGCCGAGCAGTTCGGTGCTGAGTTGCGACATCTGCGAGTCGTCCAGCGGCTCAAGCGCGATGGTTTGCGACCTTGGCGCATGAGCAAGCGCACCAACGTATTCCGGCCGATACGTGATCATGACGAGTGAGCGGGTGCGGAGCACGACGGCAAAGAAGTCCGCAAGCATCGATTCGCTGATCGCGTCGATCCAGTGCGCATCCTCGATGACGTAGACCGTTGGCGTGCTCCTGGTGAGAGCCGCCGCGTTCACCATTGCGGCCAGCCGGCGCCGACGGGCATCGGGGTCGATCTGCGGCAACGTAGCCGCGGGATCGCCGATGCCAAGGAGATCCTCCAGAATCAACAGATCCTCGTCGTCCGCGCCTGAAAACCGCGCCCGGACCTGCGTCCGCGCCGCAGCGCCGTCCAAACCGTTCGAACCGGTGAAGGCGCGCACCAGACCGGCAGCAGCA
>JAVXWV010000220.1:0-9385 GCA_032230775.1 Mycobacterium sp.
GGGTGGGCGCGATCTCACTGGCGCCGGAGGCCAGAAGGAGCACTGTGTCGTTGGTGGAGCAGCTGCCGTCGTCGTCGAGGCGGTCGAAGGTGAGCGCCGCTGCTTTCCGCAGGGCATGGTCCAGGGCTGCGGCGTCGGCGACGGCGTCGGTGGTGATGACGGTGAGCATCGTGGCCAGCGACGGCGCCAGCATGCCCGCGCCCTTGGCCATGCCACCGACGGTCCACTTGTCACTGTGGTGCAGCGCAACCTGTTTCGGCACGGTGTCGGTGGTCATGATGGCGCGGGCGGCCTCCTCTCCCCCGGTCAGCCCGCCCGCCAGCTCGTGGACGAGCTCGGTGACGCCGGTCAGCACGTTGTCCATCGGCAGCCGGTCGCCGATCAGCCCGGTCGAGCAGACCGCGACCTCGATTGCCCCGGTTTCGGTGCCCCAGTCGGACAGCGCGGCAGCGACGGCCTCGGCGGTGGCGTGGGTGTCCTGGAAACCCTGTGGGCCGGTGCATGCGTTGGCGCCACCGGAGTTCAGGATCACCGCGCGCAGCCGCCCGGTGGTGAGCACCTGCTGCGACCACAACACCGGCGCGGCCTTGACCTTGTTGCGGGTGAACACGCCTGCGGCGCCGTAGTCGGGTCCCTCGTTGAACACCAGCGCCAGGTCGAGCGCGCCGGATGCCTTGATGCCCGCCGCGATTCCGGTGGCGCGGAAGCCCGCCGGCGCCGTCACACCCTGGGCGCGGACCAATCTTGTCGAGTCGGCCACTTCAGTCATTTGTCGCCTCCGGCTCCGAAGTCATGGCGCCACTCCCACGATTGATAGTCCTTCCGTCTCTGGCCAACCCAGGGCAAGGTTCATCGACTGGATGGCCGCGCCGCCGGTGCCCTTGACGAGGTTGTCGATGGCGGCGATCGCGATGAACGTCTCGGCATCTTCGTCGACCGCGACCGCGAGCTGCGCGGCGTTGCTTCCGATAACCGCGCCGGTCTTCGGTAGCTGGCCCTCCGGCAGCAGATGCACGAAAGGCTCTGCATCGTATGCCTTTTCGTACGCTGCGCGCAGCTGCGACAGTGGCGCGGTGGTCCGGGCGGTGCAGGTGGCGAGGATGCCGCGGGATGTCGGGATCAGCACCGGCGTGAACGACACGGTGACGTGCTTGTCTGTCAGCGCCTTGAGACCCTGCGCGATCTCCGGGGTGTGGCGGTGTTTCCCGCCGACGTTGTAGGCACGCGCCGACCCGATGACCTCCGAGCCGAGGAGGTCGGTCTTCGCGGTCCGGCCTGCGCCGGAGGTGCCGCTGACGGCGACGACGGTGACCGCGGGCTCGACGAGGTCCTCGGCGATCGCGGGCCACAGCGCCAGCAGCGCCGCGGTCGGATAGCAGCCGGGTACCGCGATCCGCTTGGCGCCACGCAGGCAATCGCGCGCGCCTGGCAGTTCGGGCAGCCCGTAGGGCCAGCTTCCGGCATGCGCCGAGCCGTAGAACTTCTCCCAGGCCGTCGAGTCGGTGAGCCGGAAGTCGGCGCCGCAATCGATGACGACGGTGTCGGGTCCGAGTTGCTCGGCCAAGGCGGCGGAGTGCCCGTGCGGCAGTGCAAGGAATACCACGTCGTGGCCGGTCAGCGCGTCGACGTCGGTGGCGTCGAGCACCCGGTTTGCCAGCGGCAGCAGGTGCGGATGGTGTTCGGTGACGGCCGTCCCTGCGCTGGCCGCGGCGGTCAGCGCACCGATGGTCAGCCGCCCCTCGGCGTATGCCGGATGGCCGAGGAGCAGCCGCAGGATCTCTCCACCGGCATATCCGCTGGCACCGGCGACCGCGACAGACGTCATGCAACGATTCTGCATGATTATGCAGGTTCTTGCAAATAAATTCTTGGACGAGAACTATTTGCGATCGTAAACGTCCCCGGATCTGCACTGACGTTCAGCCGACTCGGCACGAATGCTGGCCCATAATTTGATCCTCAACAGCAAATCCGGGGGGAATCGTGGGGATGAAAGTCGACACATTGGTCGATCTCAATGGAACGTTTGACAGCGACCTGCACGCCGTGCTGCGAGACGCGGCACGGCGGGGGCCGCTGGCCGTCGACGAGATGACAGGCGCGACGGTCGTGCTCCGTCATCGCGATGTCGACGAGCTGGCCCATGATCCGCGACTGATCGGAATCGGGCTCACGTTGTTCGACATGATGGGCATCACCGACGGACCACTGCGCGACTGGTACGGCCGTTTGATGTTCACCACAGAGGGCGACTATCACCGCCGAATCCGGTCGGTTGTGTCGCGCGCGTTCACGCCCCGGTCCGTCGGGGCGCTGCGCGCCGCGGCTGCGGACATGGCCGCGGCCGCCGTCACAGACGCCCGACTCAACGGAGATCTACTGTCCGCCTCGTCGCTCGGGACACGGCTGATGTGCCGGTTGCTCGGCGTTCCGGAGGGCGACGTCGCGGTGTTCACGAAGTGGGCCGACGCACTGAGCCCCGTCTTCTCGGTCATGACGCCCGAACAGATCGCCGACGCCACGCACGCGATCACCGAAATGCAAAGCTATGTCGACGAGTTGACGACCCGGCGCGCAAAGGACCCGGGTGACGACCTCATTACCGCACTACTGGCCGCCGAAGCCGACGGCGAGCGCCTGACCCACGGAGAAACCGTGACGATGATCGCCAATCTGCTTGTCGCCGGGCATGATACGGCGGGCAGTCAGATTCCGTGCAGCATTCTGGTCGCCCTGCAGCACCGTGATCAACTCGATGGCGTGCTCAACGATGCAGCCCGGTTCACGGGCGCCGTGAACGAGACCATGCGCCTCGAGCCGAGCATCCCGGCCATCCCGCGGACGACGGTGGCTCCGATCGAACTGCACGGCACGACGATTCCGGCTGGGTCGATCGTGATGCTTTGTATCGCCGCAGCATGTCGTGACGCGTCGGCGTGGCCCGAACCGGACCACTACGACCCCGACCGCTTCACCCGACCCGACACCGCGAAGCTGCTGAGCTTCGGCGCAGGCACGCACTACTGCCTCGGCACCGCCCTGGCGAGGATTGCTGTGGAGGAGGCCGTGCGCGCCGTCCTCGCGGCCGACCCCCCGCTGCGCCTGACCGAGGATAGTGCGGAAATACCGTGGCGCCAGGTGCTTGGCCGCGGTCCGGCCCGGCTGCTCGTCGGTTCCGGCGCGGCTAGCCCGCGTCAGGCGCGCTGAACGGCGCCGACGCGGTCGGCAGCGGTCTTCACCGCGGCATCGCGGGCCGCGCTGGCCTCGTCCTCGGTCAACGTGCGATCGGTGGCGCGGAATCGCAGTGCCAGCGTCAACGACTTGCGCCCGTCGCCGATCTGCGGACCGGTGTAAACGTCGAACAGCCGCACGTCCTCGAGTAACTCGCCAGCGCCGTCGCGCACGGCGTCGACCACCGTCTGGGCGGCGACGTCCTCGCCCACGATCAAGCTGACGTCCTGGAACACCGCAGGGAATGGCGACACCGCAGGCGCAGGCATGGCCTCGGTGATCGGAATGGCGTCCAGATCCAATTCGACCGCGCAGGTGCCCTTGGGCAGGCCTGACCGCTCCACGACCGCGGGATGCAGTTGGCCCGCGTGGCCGACAACCGTGTCACCGATCACTACCTCGGCGCAGCGGCCGGGATGCCATGGCAGGTAATGCGCGGCCCGCAGCGTCATCTCGACGCCGGCCGCACGGCCGATGACGCGCACCGCCTCGAAGGCATCGATGGCGTCGGCGCGCCGGCCAGACCTCCACGGGCCCGCGGGTTCCCGCAGTCCTGCCAGCACAACGGCGACGTGTTGTGGCTGTCGTGGTAAAGACGCGTCGAGCGCGGCGATCTCCTCGTCGGTCGGCCGACGGTCATTCGGAATGCGTTCGACGGCACGGGTTTCCGCGGTCGACTCGACAACCTGGGCGATCGCGAACAGCGCAACGTCGACAGCTCCGCGGGACACGTTTCGTCCCAAGGCTTCCAGCAGCCCGGGCAGCAGCGTCGTCGCCAGCTGCGGCCGGTCGGATTCGAGCGGGTTGAGCACCTGTGTGGCGTCGCGACGCGGATCGTCGGCAGGCAGCCCCCACTGGTCGAACACTCCGGCAGGCAGGAACGGCGTCGGTAGGACCTCCACATAGCCGTTGAGCGCCAAGGATTTTCCGATGGCTCGGCGGCGCTTCTGGACCGGGCTGAGGCCGCGCCCGGCAGGCGCCTGCGGCAGCACGGAGGGGATGATCTCCAGGCCCTCCAGCCGCAGCACCTCCTCGACGAGGTCGGCGGGCTGGCGCAGATCGGGCCGCCAGCTCGGCGGGGTCGCCGTCACCCGGTCGCCGTGGGTCACCACGTCGGCACCGATCTGGCTCAGCCGGCGCTGCGTGGTGCCGTCGGCGTAGTCGACGCCTGAGGTGCGGGTCGGCAGGTCTGCGGCCATGCTGACGGGCGGGTGCGACCAATCCTCGCGCGGCGGGTCACCACGCCAGTCGGTCAGCTTGGGTTCGATTGTGCCGCTGGCGATATCGGCCAACAGAGTGGCACAGCGGTCCAGCGCGGCAACCGAGATCGCCGGATCGACGAAGCGTTCGTAGCGCCTGCCCGCCTCGCTGTAGAGGTGCAGGCGTCGCTGCGTGCGCGATACCGCGGCCGGATCCCATACCGCTGCTTCCAGCAGTACGTCGGTGGTGGTGTCGCGCACCTCGGTGGTGCCCGCACCCATCACACCGCCGATCGCCGCGGTCGCGATGTCGTCGACGATCAGCACGTCGCCAGGGTCGAGCTTGCGCTCGACGTCGTCGAGCGTGACGACCGTCTCCCCCGGTTCGGCGAAGCGAACCTTGAAGCCGCCCGTGATCAGGCTGCGGTCGTGGGCGTGCATCGGGTGACCCAACTCGAGCATCACGTAGTTCGTGACATCCACAGCAGGCGAGATCGCCCGGATACCGCTCAGCAGCAGCCGTCGCTGTAACCACCACGGCGACACTGCTGTCGGGTCGATACCCACGACCGGCCGAAGTCCGAACCTCAGCACACCCGTACCCGGCTCGATGGTTACCGGCAGGGCGTCGCCGTCGGCGGGCAACGGTGGTACGTCGGCGGGATCGACGTAGTCGAGGTCGTAGGCGTTGGCGATCTCGCGAGCCATGCCGCGCACCGACAGGCAGTAGCCGCGGTCCGGTGTGATCGCGAGATGGAACACCACATCGTCGAGCCCGAGCAGGTCGGCGGCCGGTGTTCCCGGTTCCGCCGTTCCTGGCGGAAGGACCAGGATGCCGGAATGATCGGTGCCCAAGTTGAGCTCGGCCGTCGAGCAGATCATCCCGTCGGACGTCCGGCCGTAGGTCTTGCGGGTCGCGATCTTGAAGTCGCCCGGCAGGACGGTGCCGGGAAGCGCCACCACCACCAGGTCGCCGACAGCGAAATTCGTTGCCCCGCAGACAATATCGCGCGGTCCCGCTTCTCCGATGTCGACCTTGACAGCACGGATCGGCTTCTTGAACTCGGTGAGTTCCTCGATCTCGGTGACGCGTCCGACAGTCAACGGCCCCGCGACCGGCCCGACCGGAATGATCTCTTCGACCTCGTGGCCGATGCGGATCAGCGTGTGCTCAAGCTCATCGACTGACACGTCCCAGCCAGGAGCGCCGGCCTGAACAACCTCCCGCAGCCAGCTGTACGGAAGCCGCATCAGGCTCCCACCCCGAACGGCAACGAGAATCGGACGTCGCCCTCGACCATGTCACGCATGTCGGGTATGCCGTTGCGGAACTGCAGCGTCCGCTCCAACCCCATACCGAACGCGAACCCGGAGTACACCTCGGGGTCGATGCCGCAGGCGCGCAACACATTCGGGTTGACCATGCCGCAGCCGCCCCATTCCACGAAGCCTGGCCCACCCTTCTTGTTCTCGAACCAGACGTCCACCTCCGCGGACGGCTCGGTGAACGGGAAGAAGTGCGGGCGGAATCGGGTACGGCCTTGTGGGCCGAACTCCGAGCGGGCGAATGCGTCGAGGGTGCCGCGCAGGTGGGCCATCGTCAGGCCCTTGTCCACCGCGAGGCCTTCAACCTGATGGAAGACGGGGGTATGGGTGGAGTCGAGCTCGTCGGTGCGGAACGTTCGGCCGATGGAGATGATGTAGACCGGCAGGTCGCGCTCGAGCAGAGCGCGGATCTGCACCGGCGAGGTGTGGGTGCGCAACACCTGGCGTGAGCCATCGGGCGCGACGTAGAAGGTGTCCTGCTCGCTGCGCGCAGGGTGGTCCGGCGGGAAGTTCAGCGCATCGAAGTTGAACTGCTCGGTCTCGACCTCAGGTCCTTCGGCCAGCTCCCAGCCCATCGCGACGAACGTATCGGCGATGTGCTCGGCCAGGATGGTGATCGGATGGCGGGCGCCGATCGGCTGCCGGGTCGAAGGCAGGGTGACGTCGATGCTTTCGGCGACCAGCACGGCGGCGTCGCGCTCGGCACGCAGGGCGTCCAACCGATCGTCGTAGGCGCGCTGCGCCTCGGTTCGGGCGACGTTGACCCGTTTCCCTGCGTCGGCGCGGTCGGCCTTGGCAAGCGAACCCAGCGCCTGGCGGGCCAACGCGATCGGCGACCGGTCGCCGAGATGCTCGGTCTTGGCGCGCGCCAGTTCATCCAGATCGGCAGCCAGATCGAAGGCATGCCGAGCCGCGCTGACGGCTTTGGTCAGCGCTTCTTCCGACAGGTCTATGGGCTGCTCAGCCACCCGGCGATCATAGGCGATGCCCTGATTGCGCTTCGACAGCATTACGCTGCGGCGCGACGGTCGCAGCGTCGACCTCTGGCTCGGATCTGCGCCGCAACCATGCCCTCATCGCGCACTCGGCGATCACGGCACCGGCCAGCCCAGCGGCCGTCGCGACCACCATGTCGGTGCTCGCCAGCACCAAGTAGCCGAAAGAGGCCGCTACCCCGAGCAACACGAACCGCACCGGCGTCCAGTGGTGCGGGCGACCGACCCGCGTCGACACCAACATGCCAAGCGCCAACGCCACCGCATGCCCGACGTCGGTGAAGTCACGGCCGACGGCCACCACGCCCACCCCGGCGGCGAGCAACCACCCGATCCACGCGGGCCGCCAGCGTCGCGGCAACGCCGCGGTGAGCGAGCCCAGTACCGCCGTGGCGCCGTAGCTCATGCCGACATCCGTCGCGCGGCTGACCGAGACTGGCAGCCAACTCAGTTCCACCGCGGCGGTCAGGCCGACAGCGACCAGCAGTGTGGCGCCGACATGCCCAACCGCGAAGGCCACCATCAACGGAACGCTGCCCCACATCAATTCCGCCAGCGCAAGAAGGCAGACCAGCCCGGGGAGCCACACATATATCGGCCCCGCGTCGATGACGAACGCACTGTCCAGCAGCGTCCCGAAATGCCCACGGCTCAGGTTGTGCAGATTGGTGCTGACATGGCTGATCACCCGGTCCTGTACCTGAGGGCCGAGGGCGTAGAGAGCCACGGTGACGCATGTCACGATCACCGCGTATGCCACGGTGACGCGGACCCGGGCCAGCCGAGCGAGCAGTCGGAGCAACATCTGGAAAACCACTATGCGCCGGCTGTGCCTCCTTCTTCCTCATCGCCGCCTGGCAACTGCCTGCGAGTTTTCAAACGGTACATGGCGAGATCGGCAGGCACACCATCCTGCTTCGCTGTAAAGACTTGTCTGCGAAGCTGTTTGGCAGTCACTCCCAGCGTTTCGAAGTCTTCCTTGGAAATCTGTTCAAGTGTGGGCCCGGACACCACGAGTTCGCCTTTGGTGGCACGCTCCATCACCCGCGCGGCGACGTTGACGTCCACCCCGAGCCAGTCAGAACCGATCCGCTGTGGACGACCGGTATGGATGCCGACCCGCATCCGCGGCGTATAGCCGCCCACCTCAACGGCTTTCACCGCGTCACGTGCAGCGATCGCGGCGCGCACCGCGGTGACGGGTTCGGCGAACACCGCCATGATGCCGTCGCCCATCCGCTTCACGATGTGGCCGCCCGCTTCCAACAGCGGTGGCTCGACCACCTGCGAAACGCGGCGCAACAACTTCAACATCGCATCATCACCGGCGCTCAACGACCACGACGAAAAGCCGACAAGATCGGTAAAGACCAGCGTCACCTCACGATTCGCGGGCTTACCCGACACCCGCTCCGTAAGCGCCTGCCACACCTGCAGCGCTCCGAGGCTCACCTCGCGGGATGCTGCCTCACGCTCCAGCAGTCGATCGGCTGCCCTTGCGGCGGCGCGTGGACCTCCGACACCGTCCGCCGACAGCGGGTCCCCGAATTCGGGGTCACCCGGCAGCGCCCGACGCGCACGGCGCAGGAAAGCGATGACGGCTGGGCTGTGATTGGTGTCCTTCAGCCACGCCACCGGTCCGGATGTCCGTCGGGACTCGATCGGACGATCCGGCACCGCGTCGATTTCTCCGATGCCGCCGGATCGTTCATCGAACGACTCGACATTCACAGCGCAAGCGTATGTGGCGCTTCTCGCGACCGGCAATCGAGCGACGAACGGGCTGGTCACAAGCGTGTGGCACGCCGGTAGCCGGTACATAACGGTACGGCGCGACGCGCCCCCAAATGATAGACAACGTGTGTTGTCAAGTTTATCGTTGAGCGGTGCGTTCAACCACGACCGCCAGCACCGGCGGGCCACTGGGCCCCGACTCATTGACGTGGAAGTACTTCGGTGACCTGCGCACCGGAATGCTCGGCGTGTGGATCGGTGCGATCCAAAACATGTATCCCGAGCTCGGTGCAGGCGTCGAGGACCACTCCATCCTGCTGCGCGAGCCGTTGCAGCGGGTCGCGCGCTCGGTGTATCCGATCATGGGCGTGGTCTACGACGGCGACCGCGCCGCGCAGACCGGACGTCAAATCAAGAGCTACCACAAGACGATCAAGGGCATCGACGGCGATGGTCGGCGTTATCACGCGCTGAATCCGGAGACCTTCTACTGGGCGCACGCCACCTTCTTCATGCTGATCATCAAGACCGCCGAGTACTTCTGCGGTGGCCTGACCGAGGCCGAGAAGCGCCAGCTGTTCGACGAGCACGTGCAGTGGTATCGGATGTATGGGATGAGCATGCGGCCAGTGCCCGAGACATGGGAGGAATTCCAGGCGTATTGGGATCGCAAATGCAGCGAGGAACTCGAGGTCAACAAGGCCACCCTCGACATCTTCACCATCCGCATCCCCAAACCCTGGTTCGTGCTGATGCCAACTCCGATCTGGGACCAGCTCTTCAGGCCGATGGTCGGCGCGCAGCGCTGGATCGCGGCCGGGCTGTTCGACGACGCGGTGCGCGAGAAGGCAGGCATGCGGTGGACACCCGGCGACGAGGCGCTGCTGCGAATATTCGGGA
>JAVXWV010000235.1:0-9542 GCA_032230775.1 Mycobacterium sp.
CATCTGCCCAGGAGCGTGGGCGCCGCAACTGCTTGCCGAGTTCGGCATCCCCATCACGATCGAGCGCCAGGTGCTGTACTGGCTCGACCCGATCGGCGGCACCGCACCGTTCGTCGACCATCCGATCTTCATCGACGAGAACGCCAACGGCATGCAGATCTACGGGTTCCCGGCCATCGACGGGCCCGACGGCGGCGTTAAAGTCGCGTTCTTCCGCAAGGGCGTCGTCTGTACTCCGGAGACCATCGATCGCACGGTGCGCGAGGACGAGATCCGCGAAATGCGCGCCCGTGTCGCCGAACTGCTTCCCGCGCTCGACGGTCCGTGCCTGCACTCCGCAACGTGCATGTACTCCAACACCCCCGACGAGCATTTCGTCATTGCACGCCATCCCGACAGCGCGAATGTGACCGTTGCGTGTGGATTCTCGGGGCACGGCTTCAAGTTCGTCCCAGTCGTCGGTGAGATCCTCGCCGATCTGGCGACCACCGGGTCGACGAACCACCCGATTTCGTTGTTCGACCCCCGACGGTTGGTGACCAATTGACCGCCACTGATCAGCCCTCGACGTTGTTGGCCACGCTCGGCGGCGCGTACTACACCCGCGAATCCATCTTCGCCGCCGAGCAGAGCCAGATTTTGGACTCGATGTGGTTCTGCGCCGTGCGCTGCGCGGACCTGGCAAACCCGGGACAGTTCCGCAAGATTCAGGTTGGCTCCGAGAGCGTGCTCGTCGTCCGCGGCCGCGATGGGATGCTGCGTGCGTTCCTCAACGTTTGCAGGCACCGCGGGGCGCAGTTGTGCACCCAGTCCGAAGGCGAGGTGCGCCGCAACATCCGGTGCCCATACCATGCGTGGACCTATGCGCTGGACGGCAAGCTCGTCGCCGCACCCAACATCGCCAGCCTGACCGACGAGAACGGCACGGGCATCGACCGCTACCGCTACGGCCTTGTGCCGGTGGCGCTGACGGAATGGCTCGGCTACGCGTGGGTTTGCCTGGCCGACGAACCGCCGTCCTTTGCCGACAGCGTCATCGGCGACGTCACGAACCGGCTCGGCGACCCGACAGTCATCGACCGATACGGCATCGAGGACCTGCAGGTGGGCCACCGTGAGGTCTACGACGTCGCCGCGAACTGGAAGCTCATCGTCGAGAACTTCATGGAGTGCTACCACTGCGCGTCCATCCACCCCGAACTGGTCGAGGTGCTGCCGGAGTTCTCCAAGGGGCTCGCCGCGCAGTACTACGTGGGCCACGGTGCCGAATTCGGTTCTGACGTAGCCGGGTTCACCGTCGACGGCTCTGCCGGTTTCGGCACGCTGCCGGGCATCACTGCCGAACAGGACCGCCGCTACTACGCGATCACGGTCAAGCCGACGGTGTTCATCAACCTGGTTCCCGACCACATCATCTTCCACCGGATGTACCCCATGTCGGCCGATCGCACCATCGTCGAATGCGATTGGCTCTACACCCCCGACGTAGTGTCGACGGGCCGCGATGTGACCCGCTCGGTCGAACTGTTCCACCGGGTAAATCAGCAGGACTTCGACGCCTGCGCGCGAACGCAGCCCGCGATGTCGTCACGGGCGTATCGGAACGGCGGTGTACTCGTTCCTGCCGAACACCACATCGCGGAGTTCCATCAGTGGGTAGTGTCCCGACTCGGCGCTGAGGGGATGGACCATGAACGGTGAACCGGATCTCTGTATCGGCGGACAATGGCGCCACGCATCCGACGGTGGAACACGCGAAATCATCGATCCGGCTGACGGCAGCGTCGCCGCTGTCGTCGACGAGGCCACCTCCGACGACGCGCGTGCCGCCGTCGCAGCCGCGCGCAAGGCGTTCGACGACGGCGTCTGGCCCGCCACCCCGGTGGGCGAACGGGCCGCGCTGCTCGACCGGATCGCTGACCTTCTGCAGCGCGACAAAGAGGATCTAGCGTCGCTGGAAACACGGGATACCGGCAAGACCTTGGTTGAGAGCCGGATCGATATCGACGACGTCACATCGGTTTTCCGCTATTACTCCCGGCTGGTAGGCATCGAATCCGACCGGCTCGTCGACGTCGGCGACCCGACCGTCATCAGCCGTGTGGTCCGCGAACCCATCGGTGTCTGTGTGCTCATCGCACCGTGGAACTACCCGCTGCTGCAGATGTCATGGAAGATCGCGCCCGCATTAGCCGCGGGCTGCACGATGGTGGCCAAGCCCAGCGAGGTCACCCCGCTGACCACCATCGCGTTCATGCACCTGCTTGACGAGGCCGGTGTCCCACCGTCGGTGGTGAACCTGGTGCAGGGCAGCGGTGCGGTGCTAGGCGCGGTGCTGACCGACAACCCGGACGTCGACTTCATCTCATTCACGGGTGGGTTGGCCACCGGCCGAACCATCGCGAAGGTCGCCGCCGAACACGTCACCAAGGTCGCCGTCGAACTCGGTGGCAAGAACCCGCATATCGTGTTCGCCGACATCCTAACGAGAGATGATTGGGACAGCGCCGTCGACCACGTGCTGACGGGGGTGTTCCTGCACTCGGGGCAGGTGTGCTCCGCAGGCACCCGACTGATCGTCGAAGAGCCGATCGCCGACGACTTCGTCGCCGAACTGGCGGCCCGCGCCGAGAAGATCCGCATCGGAAACGGCATGGACCCAGCCAGCGAGACGGGGCCGCTGGTCTCCGAGCAGCACCGCGCCAAGGTGGAAGCCCATGTTCAGCAAGGCATTTCCGATGGCGCGAAGCTGGTCACCGGGGGTGCGCGACCCAGCGATCCGGCGCTTGCGAAGGGCAGCTTCTACCTGCCAACGATCTTCGACCGATGTGACCGGTCGATGCGAATCGTCCAGGAGGAGACCTTCGGGCCGATCCTGACGGTCGAACGATTCACCACTGAGGCCGAGGCCATCACCCTCGGCAACGACACGGAATACGGTCTCGCGGCGGGTGTTCGGACATCCGACCCGGCGCGAGGCGAACGTGTGGTGCGGGCGCTGCGGCACGGCACGGTGTGGCTCAACGACTTCGGCTACTACACCGCCGCGGCGGAATGGGGCGGGTTCGGAAAGTCGGGCAACGGTCGCGAGCTCGGGCCGACGGGCCTCGCGGAATACCAAGAGATCAAACACATCTGGCACAACACCGCACCCCAACCCGCCGGCTGGTTCAAGGGATGATCGGACCTAGTTAGAAAGGCAACGTCATGGTGCTCAAGGAACCACACGCCGACAGCGGCATGGAGGACTTCGGCTACAAGGAATCACTTGACCGAAGCATCGGCAAATTCGCGAGTTTCGCGGCCGGTGTCAGCTACATCTCGATCCTCACCGGCACGTTCCAGCTGTTCTACTTCGGCTTCGGCACCGGTGGCCCGGCGTACCTTTGGTCATGGCCGATGGTGTTCGTCGGGCAGATGGCGGTCGCACTGTGCTTCATGGAGCTGGCTGCCAAGTATCCCGTTGCCGGCTCGGTCTACAACTGGTCGAAGAAACTCGGCAGCCGCCTTGTCGGCTGGTCGTCTGGCTGGCTGATGCTCACCGCGTCGATCGTCACGATCTCGGCGGTGGTACTGGCCTACCAGCTCAACCTGCCGCGGCTGTGGAGCGGATTCCAGATCGTCGGCGACGGAACCGGCTCATCATTCGCTGTCAACGCCGTCATCTTGGGAACGATCCTCATCGCCTTCACGACGGTGATCAATGCGCTCGGCGTGCGCCTGATGGCAATGATCAACAGCGCCGGCGTGTTCATCGAGCTGATCGCGGCGATACTGATCGTGATCATTCTGGCCTTCAACGTCAAACGTGGTCCGGACATCTTCTTCTCCACCAATGGCTACGGCGCCGGCGAGAGTGCCGGCTACCTGGGCGCGTTCCTCATCGCGTCGCTGGCGTCGCTCTACGTGATGTACGGCTTCGACACCGCGAGCTCACTGGGTGAGGAGACAGTCGAGCCGCGCCGCACGGCACCCAAGGCGATCTTCAGGGCGATCCTGGCTTCCTTCGTGATCGGCGGTGGCATCCTTGTGTTCGCGGTGATGTCGGCGCCGAACCTGGACGATCCGAAGATCGGCCAGAGCAGCGGCGGCCTGCAGTACATCGTCGAGCAGGTGATGTGGGGACCGCTCGGCCGGATCTTCCTGGTCTGCATCGTCGTAGCGGTCACGGTCTGCACGCTGGCCGTGCACACTGCGGCCATTCGGCTGACCTTCGCGATGGCCCGCGACAACGCACTTCCGTTCGGCGAGAAGCTCGCCCGGGTTCATCCAAAGACCCAGACCCCGATCGTCCCCGCGGTCGTGATCGGGTTGATCGCGGCCATCATCCTGGTGATCAATATCGGACAACCCAAGATCTTCACGGTGCTTACGTCGATCGCCATCATCATGATCTACCTGGCCTACCTGATGGTGACCGGGCCGATGCTGAAGAAGCGCCTGCAAGGGCAGTGGCCGCCAAAGGATCTCAAAGAGGGTGGCTACTTCACGATGGGCAAGTGGGGCCTGCCGGTCAACATCTTCGCGGTGCTGTGGGGATCACTGATGGCGCTGAACCTCGCATGGCCGCGCGTCGCGGTGTACGGCGAGCCCTGGTACAACACCTGGGGCGCGTTCGTCTACATCGGCGTGATCCTCGGCTCGGGTCTGCTGTGGTACTTCATCAAGGGACGCCACCACATCGGCACCCTGGAGTCCCACGCGGCCGCCACCAAGACCGAGGCGCAGAGTCCACTCGAGCAGGCCTAATGTCTGACGCCGGGACATTCGACTATGTAATAGCCGGCGGAGGCACCGCGGGTTGTGCTTTGGCCGCACGGTTGTCCGAGGATCCGGACGTCACGGTGTGTCTGATCGAGGCCGGGCCCTCCGATGTCGGTGACGACAACATCCTGGTGTTGTCGGAATGGATGCATCTGCTCGATTCCGGCTACGACTGGGATTACCCCGTCGAGCCGCAGGAGCGGGGCAACTCGTTCATGCGGCACGCCCGCGCCAAGGTGCTGGGTGGGTGCTCGTCGCATAACTCGTGCATCGCGTTCTGGCCGCCCGCCGAATGCCTGGACGAGTGGGTGCAGATGGGCGCCGTCGGGTGGAGTGCCGCCGAGGTGCTTCCGTTGACCAAGCGGCTCACCGACACGGTGTTACTCCGCGACGTGCCGCCCGACGATCCTTGCGGTGCAGCGGTTCTCGAGGCGGCTGCGAAGGTCGGCATGCCGACCGTCGCGTTCAACCGAGGGGAGACCGTCCGAACCGGTGCAGGATGGTTTCAGATCAACGCGGCTGAGGACGGCACTCGGATGTCCTCGTCGCATGCGTACCTGCATCCGATCCTCGGCACCCGCAAGAACCTTGAGGTGCGCACGAATTCGTGGGTCGCCGAGATTCTGTTCGACGAGTCGCTCAATGCCACAGGCGTGCGTTACCAGCGGCCCGACCTCACCGGGCACGACGTGGTGTCCGCCCGACGTGAAGTCGTCGTCACAGCGGGCGCCATCGACACCCCGAAGTTGTTGATGCTGTCCGGAATCGGGCCCGCGGGGCATTTGAGAGAATTCGGCATCGACGTGCTGGTCGATTCCCCTGGCGTTGGGTCGAATCTCGACGACCACGTCGAAGGACTGGTGTTCTGGGAGGCGTCCCGGCCGATGGTCACCACGTCAACGCAGTGGTGGGAGATCGGGCTGTTCACCACGGTGGATGAGGACGTAACCCAGCCGGACCTGATGATGCACTACGGCAGCGTGCCGTTCGACATGAACACGCTGCGCCGCGGGTACCCGACGACCGACAACGGGTTCTGCCTGACTCCCAACGTGACCCAGGGCCACTCCCGCGGCACGGTGCGGCTGCGGTCACGTGATTTTCGTGACCGGCCGCGGGTCGATCCGCGGTACTTCACCGATCCCGATGGTTACGACGAGCGCATCATGCTGACCGGTGTCCGGCTTGCCCGCAAGATCGCCGAGCAGGCGCCGCTTGCGGACTGGGTGGGCCGGGAACTCGCGCCGGGACCGGACGCGACCACCGACGACGAGCTCCTCGACTACATCCACAAGTGCCACAACACCGTGTACCACCCGGCGGCGACAGCGCGGATGGGTGCTGTCACGGATCCGATGTCGGTGCTCGATCCAGAGCTGCGGGTCAAGGGGGTGTCCCGATTGCGGGTGGTGGACGCGTCGGCGATGCCCAAGCTACCGTCGGTCAACCCCAACATCACGGTGATGACGATGGCGGAGAAGTGTGCCGACCTCATTCGAAAGACCTGACCTCAGGGCCTTCCTGGGCGAGCACACGCCGTTCCAGGCGATGTCGGATGAGGAACTTGCGCAGCTGGCGGCCGCGTCGGTCGTAGTCGAATTTCCCGCCGGGTCCTTGGTTGCCGACTACGCGACTCGGGTGCCCGACGAGGTGTGGATGGTGCACTCGGGACAGGTCGCGCTGCGCAACAGCGGCGACGCCACCACCATCGACACCGTGGGGTCCGGCGGCATCTTCGGGTACATGCCGCTGTTGACCGGCAGCGGCATGGATTTCGAGGCCAGCACCATTGGACCGGCCACCCTGATCCGGTTGCCCGGCGCCTTGGTGCGGGCGCAGTTCTCCAAGCCTGCGGGATTGGCGTTCCTGGCGTCGTCGGCGTGGAATCTCGGCACCGCCGACCGACCGACGATCGCACCCGCAACCGATAGCAGGCCGGTCGCCGAGCTGTTGCATGGCGAGGTGTTGCTCGTCTCGCCCGACACCTCGGTGCGTGACGCCGTCGTGCGGATGACGGAGCACCACGTGTCATACGCGCTCATCCGCTTGCCCGACGGTGGTCTGGGCATCTTCACCGACCGCGACCTGCGGACCCGTGTGGTGGCCGCCGGCCTGGCGGTCGACGTGCCGATCCACCGCGTGATGAGCGCGCCCGCGCGCAGCGTGACCGCCGATCTGACGGCCGACGCGGTGCTGATGGAGATGCTCGAGTGCGGGCTGCGGCACATGCCGGTCGTGGCGTCGCGCGGGGAGGTCGTCGGCGTGCTTGAGGACGCCGATCTGCTGGCGGCATCGGCGCGGCAGAGCTTCATGCTGCGACGGTCGATCGGCCTGGCCGCCACCGCCACCGAGTTGCAGAAGGTCGGCCAGCGGGTGACCGGACTCGCCTGTGAGCTGTTCCGCAATGGGACGAAAGCGTTGGCGACAAGCGGGATCCTGTCGGTGGTGATCGACAGCTTGGTGCGGAAGGCGTTGGAACTCGCTTTGGCCGAAACGCAAGACGCCCCAGCAGGCGGATTCGCGTGGCTGACACTGGGCAGCGTTGCTCGCCGCGAAGCGATGCCGTCGTCCGACGTTGACAGCGCACTGTCGTGGAAGGACGAATTATCCTCGGCTAGTGCGCAATTGCGAGCGATCGCGGCTCGAAACCAGGAGATCCTGGACGGCTGCGGATTGCCGTCGGACCGCAACAACGCCGTCGCATCCAGCCCGCTGTTCTCACGCTCGCAGTCGGAGTGGTTCGCCGCCGCGGAGGGGTGGCTCGAGAATCCGCTGCGCGATCGCGGTCTGATCCTGTCGTCTCTGCTTCTCGACGGACGTGTCGTGTGGGGCGATGCGGCGCTGCACACGGTCCCCTCGGCCTATCGCCGGATGCGCGACGCACATCCGAATGCACTGCGGCTGCAGCTGCTCGAGGCGTTGTCCGGCAAGGTCCGTACACGATCCGTGCGAGATGTGTTGTCGCGCCGGGGCGGAACGTTCGACCTGAAGAGTCACGCCGTCACGCCGATCGTGAACCTTGCGCGTTGGGGTGGTTTGACGGCCGACGTCACGTCGGCGTCGACACCTACCCGGCTGTCCGCCGCCGCGCAGGCAGGTGCAATCAGAGAACGCGACGCCGAAACACTCTGCGACGTCTTCGTGATGCTGCAACGACTGAGGATGGCGCACCAGGTCGAGCAGGTGTCGGCAGGCCACACACCGGGCGACGTGATCACCATGTCGGAGTTGTCGCCGTTGAACCGCAGCCTGCTCGGTGACGGGCTGCGTGAGATCGCTGCGGTGCGGCGGCGAGTCGGCAATTTCGGAATCCCGCGCGTATAGGCTTGGCAAACCATGGCCAAGCGTGAGGACGACGACAAGCCCGCAGCAGCGGTGCAATCCGTCGACCGCGCCCTGCTGGTGCTCGAGATTCTCGCGAAGCTGGGACAGGCGGGCGTCACAGAGATCGCCGCCGAACTCGGGGTGCACAAGTCGACGGTGTCGCGGCTGATCGCGGTGCTCGAGTCACGCGGATACGTCGAGCAGGTATCAGGCCGCGGCAAGTATCGGCTGGGCTTCTCGATCGCTCGCTTGGCACGGGCGAGCAGCGGACATCTCGACCTCGTCAAGCTAAGCCAGGATGTGTGCGACAGCCTTGCCGCCGAGGTGGGCGAGACCACCAACCTGGCTGTCCTGGACGCCGACAGGATCATCAACATCGCCGAAGCGATCGGCCCCGCCGAGATCACGCTGCGGACATGGGTCGGCCAGAGCTGTCCCGCGCATGCGACGTCGAGCGGCAAGGTCTTACTCGCCGGACTGGATGCTGCCGACGTCCGGGCACGGCTGGCATCGGTGCTCGAGTCGTTCACCGAGAACACCGTTGTCAAGATCACCGACCTACAGCGGGAATTGGCAACCGCCCGCGAGCGTGGATGGGCCTCTGTCGCCGAGGAATTGGAGGTCGGCCTGAACGCCGTCGCTGCACCGGTACATGATGCCAACGCGCAAGTCATTGCGGCGCTGAGTGTTTCGGGACCGGCCTATCGGATGGGCCCCGCGCAGTTCGAGGAGGCTGCCAAGCAGACCATCGCCGCGGCCGACGCCATCAGCCGGCGCCTTGGCTGGGTCGAGCGCGGATAAGGACAAGCTCCGCGAACTGATCCGGGCACTCCAGCGGTGTGAAGTGTCCAACGCCCTCGGCGACGTGCAGTCGCACGTCGCTGAAGTAATGGTCCAAGCGATCGGCCCATAGTCGCGGGAACAGCGGATCATGTTGTGGCCACAGCACATCCGTCGAGGCTTGGATTTTGATGGCGCGCTCGGGCGGTAGCTCGGTCAATGACTGGGCGATAGTTCCCGCGCCTGCGCGGTACCACGCGATCGATGCGGTGAAGGCGCCAGGGAGGGCGTAGTCGGAAACCAGGCGGTCCAGAACGTCCTCGGAGATAGTGAAATCGGGGCCGGACCAATGATTCCAGAAGTGCCGCAAGTATTCCCGGACGGCGTCGGGATTGCCGTCGATCAGCAGAGCAGCGAGCGGAAGCTGGTGGAAGGCCTGGTACCAGAACTCGCTCTGTGCCTGCGCCGTGAGCACACGATCGCCGGCTCCCGGCAGCGGGGGAGAGAGCACTAGGGCCTGCACCAAATCGGGATGCATCCGGGCGACACTCTGCGCGACGCGGCTGCCGACGTCGTTGCCGGCGATCACGACGCCGGTCAGCCCCAACTCCTTGATCAGCCCGACGACGCTGCTCGCTTGCGCGGTGGCGCTGTAGAAATGGCGCACCGCCACC
>JAVXWV010000254.1:0-3854 GCA_032230775.1 Mycobacterium sp.
CTGAAACTCTCTATCACCGGCGCCAATTCGGCGGCGTTGGTGATCAGGTCGACGTGACCGCCTGCATGCATGTGCAGCGTCGCGTGCGGCAGCAACCGCGCCATGATCTTTGCGTTGACCACGGGGATGATCGGGTCGTCAAGTCCCGCGACGATCAGCGTCTGCTGGCGGATCAGCGGCAAGGCGAACAGGCTGGTCCACACCGCTCCGGCAAGCAGTTGATGAAGGTAACCAATTCGCGAACCGGCCATCAGCTGACGGTCGAACAGCTGCTTGATGAGTAACGGATCGGTGCGCACCGTGCCACCGTAGAGCGCACCCGCGATGACGGAAGCGTAGTCGTGGTCCAAGAAGCGGCGCGGGGTCAGCATCTTCGCAAGCACCTTCGGCCCCCCGGGGACCATGAGCGCACCTGTGCCGGTGGACACCAGGATCAACCGTCGGCAGCGACGCGGGTTCTGAAACGCGAACTGCTGAGCCAGCGCGCCGCCCCACGAAAAGCCGAGGACGTCCACCCTGTCGAATCCAAGCTTCTTGAGCAGATGGCCAAGCACGGCCGCCAAGTACGGAAACCCATACGGCAGCGGCGAATCCGGTGAGCCGCCACTGCCGGGGACGTCAAAACGCACCACGGTCGTCTCGGGATCCAAACACTCCTCAAGCGGATCGAGCACTTCGAGGCTGGCTCCGATACCGTTACACAGCACCAGTGGCACACCGGTCCCCTCGCGGACCTTCACCCGTATCTGCTGGCCGAGCACCGGAACCAGGCTTTCCATGCTCGACCTCCTTGCAGCCGCGGCGGTCATGGGTACAACACGATGACGTCAGCGACGCACGCGGGGCGTGCTTCGCCGTCGATCTCATACGTCAGCTTGAATACCGATTCGACGCCTGAGGTTTTCTGTTGTGCGCTTGCCACCGTGACAGCGGCACGGACCTGGGAACCGACCCGCACTGGCGCCGGAAACCTCACCTTGTTCAATCCGTAGTTCAGTGCCGCCGTGACCTCGCGAATCTCCAGCACCTGTGCGATCACCGCAGGGGTGAGCGACAGCGTGAGATAGCCATGCGCAATGGTGCCCTTGAAAGGACCCTTCGCCGCCCGTTCGGCATCGATGTGGATCCATTGACGATCCCCCGTCGCGTCGGCGAACAGGTCGACCTGTTGCTGAGTGACCTCTATCCACTCGGTCGTGCCGAGACTCTGCCCGACCAAGCCGAGCAGGTCGGCTGGTTGTTCGAGAACAGTTGTCATACATGGCCTTTCATTAGGAGAACAGTGCTACTGTTCCCGCACATAGCTTCCCGGAGCGGGCTCAAGCGGCGCCATGCCCGCGCCACCCAGGGTGTCGGGGGCGTCCTTCTTCTTGCCGCTGCGCTCCCCGAGCCAGCTGACGAAGTCCGGCCACCAGGAATCGCTCTGCTGCTCGGCCGACTCCGCCCAGAACGCCGGATCGGGCTCATCCACGCCCGCGACTTGGAAGCGTGCCCTCGGATTCCCGGGCGGGTTGACCAGCGAAGCGATGTGACCGCTCGACGACAGCACGAAACGCACGTTCTTGACGCCGAGCAGCCGGGCGCTCCGATAACAGGCCTGCCAGGGCGAGATGTGGTCGGCGATCCCCGCGACGACGTATGCATCGGTGGTCAGTTGATTGAGATCCACTGGCGTGCCGAGCATGCTGACGGCACCCGGTGTGACGAGAGAGTTGTGCAGGCCCATCGTGACCATGTCGCGGTGCAGCGCGGCCGCCATCCGGGTGGTGTCTGCGTTCCAGAACAGCACGTCGAACGCCGCAGGCGACTTGCCCTCGACGTAGTTGTTGACCCAGTAGCGCCACACCAGGTCCGTCGGCCGCAGCCATGCGAACACCTCGGCCAGCGATCGGCCGTCCAGGTAGCCCTTTCGCGCCGACAGCGCGATCGCGATGTTGGCTGCCTCTTCGTCGATGGCGGCCGAGGCGAAACCCGCCTTCTGCTGGTCGAGCACCGTGACCATCAGCGTCAGCCCGGCGAGCCGGTGGCCCTCGCCGATGGCGTTGAGATGCGCCGCGGTCATCGCCGCAAGGATCCCGCCCGAGCATGATGCCTGCAGATGGGTGCGGTCTGTCTGGGTGATCTTCTCGACGGCCTCCAGCGCGTTCAGGATCGCCTGGCCGTACGTGTCGAATCCCCAATTTCTGTTCTCTGCAGTGGGATTCCGCCATGAAATGGCGAAGACCTGGACGCCCTGCCGAACGAAGTACTCGATCATGCTGCGGCCCGGCGCGATGTCCATGATGTAGAACTTGTTGATCACAGGAGGCACCATCAGAAAGGGCGCCGCGTACACCTCGTCCGTCTGCGGAGCGTACTGGATCAGCTCGAACTCCTCGGTCCTGTAGACCACCGATCCGGGGGTGGTCGCAATCGTCTCGCCGAGCGCGAACGCATCAGGGTCCACCATCGACGGCACCCGAGGTGCCGACAGCATGTCGGAGATGAAGTGGCGCACGCCGCGGACCGCGCTCTGTCCGCCCGTGTCGATCAACGCCTTCCACCCCAACGGGCTCAGAATGGGGTTGTTGCTTGGCGCAAGTCCCTCGGTGAGCACGTCCAACACGAACCGCATCCGCTCGGCGTCGCGCCAGTTGAGGTCGGCATCCGAAAAAAGCTGGTCCACAGTGTTGTTGGTGGCCAGGTAGGCCTGCATCGTGCGGCGAAGTAGCGGATTGCCCTGCCACGCGGGGTCGGCGAACCGTTTGTCGCCCTTGGCCGGTGTCAGATCGGACCGGCCTTCGGCGATCGAAAGCAGCTCGCGGCCCAGCGATCCGGCGCGCGACGCCACCATGCGGGGCTGCTTGGCGAGGCTGAGCGCGAATCTGCTCCACGACGTGTTGGGCATCATCCGGTCGGCCATGCCCACGGCCGAGCTGGTCAACAAGAGATCCAACGGTGCGGCGAGCTCGTCCGCACTCTTGCTTGTCGTGGCTACCACGCTGACTATGCCTCCTCGAACGGTGGTGGTACTACCTCGCGACGCAACAGCTTTCCGGTCGAACCGGTGGGGAGGCTGTCCACGAACCAGATCCGGCGCGGGTACTTGTACGCGGCCACGCGTCCCTTGACGAACTGGCGCAGTTCATCCGGTTCCGCTGCGGCATCGGCCTTCAGCACAACACCGGCGCCGACCTCCTCCCCGAGGGAGTCGTGGGGAATGCCGATCACCGCGACCTGGGCGACCGCGGGATGCTCGTGCAGCACTTCTTCGATTTCGCGCGGGTACACGTTGTAGCCACCGCGAATGATCAAGTCCTTCTTGCGATCGACGATCCAGTAGTAACCGTCCTCGTCGACGACGGCGATGTCACCTGTAGCGAACCAACCCTCGTTGATCGCCGCCTCGGTGGCCTCAGGTAGGTTCCAGTAGCCCTTCATGACATTGGGCCCCTTGACGTGAAGCTCTCCCGGGCTCCCGCTCGGGACTACGGTCCCGTTCTCGTCGACAAGGCGCAGCTGCACCCCCTCGATGGGGGTACCGATCGAGCCCGGCCGACGCTCGGCGTCGGGATGGTTGAACGTTGCGACTGGCGACGTCTCGGACAGGCCGTAACCCTCGAGGATGATCGCGTCAAACGTCTTCTCGAAATCGTTGAGAACGGCGACAGGTAGCGCCGCACCACCAGACACGCAGGTGCGCAGTGATGCCGTTGCATCGGGTGGGAACTGATCGGCAACGGACAGGAGTGCCGTGTACATGGTGGGCACTGCCTCCAACACCGTCACCCGGTCGCGTCGAATCCTCTCGATGGCCCGTGCCGGATCGAAGCGCGCCACCAACGACAGGCACGCACCGGCGGCGATCGCGGCGT
>JAVXWV010000283.1:0-12769 GCA_032230775.1 Mycobacterium sp.
TTGATGCTTCACCCTCCGTCGGAGACCATGCCGTCGCTGCCCGAGTGCACAGGCGCCGCATCCGGCTGCGTGCTGCTTCCCGGACTGCCTCACCTTGGCCTCGAGCATCGCGCGGCATGGGTCGAGGCGGAGGCCGACGGTACGGTGACGTCGATGGTGAGCCGGGTCGGCGTCGACCCGATCAGCCATCCCGACACCGCCATCTTGGCCATGCTGCTTGCGGCATAAGGGTTTTCGAACGATTTGATTCGCTACCCTCCGCTCGGCCTGCGAACCGCAACGCGGTGGGCGAGACCTCCGACCGAGTCCGACGGGTCGTAAGCACTGACCCGTCGGCAACGTGTCGAAAGGTCGTGTCCCATGCTCACCGCCGCACCGGTGTGCGTCGTGCTGTCCGGCGTCGCGCCTGGACTTCGGTGGGTCGCACTGGGAGTCACCGCCGCTGCTGCCCTGGCAACCGCGGCCGCGGCCGGGGTGGCGTACGTCCGCAGCCGTCGCGAGCATCCTCCGGAGCTCCCGCCGCTCGAATCGTCGCCGGATCCTGGCGGCCCCAGGCTGGCTACTGTCGGTCAAACGACTGACCAGGCTTCCAAGGTCGGCTCGCTATCGGGTGTCACGTGCCGGGGAGCGGACCGACGGCGCGCAAGACCACCCGCCCGCTGGAGAACTAGCAAACACGTGATTCCGCTTCCCGAGAAGTGATCAAAGTTGCCCGCGGTGAGCATCGGGGTTCCTGTGACGAACTATGTCGAACTTCGAGGAAAGTCATCTGCACGCAAGCGTTATTATTTGCCTAGCCGCACCGTAGGATGACGGTGCCGGCGCACACCGCCAATGCCGTTAAGACCTGTAGCGGCCACAAGAAGCGAAAAGGCGGTTAACTTTTCCGCGGTTTGCACTTGGTTGTTGGCACAACTCTCGCTACGATGGTCAGCAAATACGCCGCCCTAGAATCCCGCTCGTCACGCATGTGGAGGTCAAATCGATGAGCAACACCTTCTCAGACCGCTTAAACCGCCTGTTCGACACGGTTTACCCCCCGGGACGCGGCCCGCACACGTCCGCTGAGGTCATCGCCGCGCTCAAGGCTGAGGGCATCACGATGTCGGCTCCGTACCTGTCGCAGCTGCGCTCAGGCAACCGCACAAACCCCTCGGCAGCCACCATGGCAGCCCTTGCCAACTTCTTCCGTATCAAGCCGGCGTACTTCACCGACGACGAGTACTACGAGAAGCTAGACAAGGAATTGACCTGGCTGGCGAATATGCGCGACGAGGGTGTTCGCCGCATTGCGGCGCGCACGGTCGGGTTGTCCGCTGAGGCACAACAAGACATCGCCTCGAAGGTCGACGAGCTGCGTCGCCGGGAGCACCTGGACGATTAGCCCGTCGCTCGCCGCAATGCGGCGTCGGCGAATTTGGGAAATTCGGCCCCCTAGGCCGTCCCGCTCTTGGAGAGCGTGAGCTCGCGATACTGCTGCGCGATCTCGAGGATCCATTCGCGATCCGAAAATGACGCGGGTTGGCGCAGCCAGCCAAGTCCAGGGAACGTCGCGCTAGTGCCTTTCGGCGCATCCTCGCGGCCGTCGTAGATCCACTGTGCGACTGTCTGCGCCTGCTCCCGCGGCGACACCGGCGGTGACTCGAGTTCGGATCCGTCGTCCACATCGTCGAGGTCGCGCGTCGGTGTTGCGCAGACTGGTCGTTTCCGCGCCGCATCGGCGGACGTGGCCTCCAGAAACAGTGCGTCCGAGATCAGCGACATCCTTTCGGCGACCCGGAACACCAGAGGGCCGCGGGGGCGTACCCCGATGCCGATATCGGGATGGCGGCGACCGAGCTCGGCGAGCAGCGGCTGGATCGTGCGCAGCTCGTAACGGGCGCCGAACCAGTCTTCGACGCTGGGCAGCAGGGACCCTGCAGCGACCACCAACATGGCGCAGCCAAGCAGGGTGGCCGCCGCCCCGACGCCGACGAGCCGGGTGTTACCCGCGGCCCGCAGCAAGAAGAACGCGGACGCCAGCACGATCAGCACGATGCCGATGGTGAAGACGAACAGCGCACGGCCGCGCCTGCTGCGATTGGAGTGACGCATGCCTGCCCACGACACCAGGGTGAGCGCCAACAACACGTAGAGCAGCGGCAGCAGCCACGGCAACCGCCCGTCGCTGGAGCCGAGGTTCCGCTTGAGGTACTCCTCTGGCGACATCTCCGGTTGCTGGCCCGCGCCGAAGAAGATCACCAAACTCACGACTGCGATCACCGCGGCAACGCCGTACTGGGCCATGGCAATCATGCGAATGGTGGCAGGTGTCCGCTCCGAGGACACGGTAGTGATCATCACGCAGCTGCCCGCCGCGCAGCCGATCAAAGCGACCTGGGACAGCCCCATCGCAATGTTGGGCCAGTGCAGCACCGTGTCGATCAGCAGCGTCAAGGGCTGCCAGTTGAGCGCGGCCACCAACCCGAGGCAGCCCAGCGCGAGGATCATCGCGGTGCTCACCAGGGATTGCTTGTTGACCAGTGCCCACCCAATTCGCAGGCCGGTGGCCAATCCGAGCAGACCGGCGATCACCCAGATGATCAACCAAACGCCTCTCCGAGTCGAACCTGGCCGAAGGAGGAGCGATCCGACGGCAGCCGGCCGAGGTGATAGATGAGCAGGGCCGCGAAGTCTTCGGCTTCCTGTTCGGCGTCCTCGCCGGCGGGGCCCATGCACCCGGTTCGCTGGTTGAGCATGTATCCGATCAGGTCGGAACTGGCCAGGTCGACGCTTTCGCGTGCCGCCTGGACGACCGGGATGCCTTCGTGGCCGAGCACCAGATGTCCGAGCTCGTGGGCCAGGGTGCGATCCCAGGCAGGCAAGCCCTTCTGGATTAAGAACACGTCGCGATCGCCATACTGGCGCCACTGCCCGCACACTCCGGGCGGCAGATCTGACATCTTGAGTTCGATGGGCCGGTTGCGATGCTCGCTCACCGCATCAACGAGACGGGGCAGTGACACTTCCCCGCGGCGTGGGGCGAGATCGAGCACCTCACTGACGGCGCGGGTGACGCGGCGGCTGGCAGGCATACATCCCCCTTTCGACGAATCCACTATGCGCTGTCCGACCCCCTAATGGCGGGCAGTTTGTCAGTTCACGAACCGTGCGGTGCCAGTTGTGTGTACTGCATGGCCCGCCTTCGCCTGGCGATATCCAAGTAGTCCGCCTGCGCAGGTGAGTACAAGCATGCCCGTAACCCCGGGCACTGCCAAGGCCGCGACCTGGGACAACCCGGCGTTTCGCAAATACTCCGTGTACCCGATCCGGTAGGAGGTCGCCGGAACGGCGACGTTGCTGCCCACGTTGGCTGGCAGCGGCTCCCGACCTGCGAGTGGCTCGGCAGTCACACCGCGCGGGGTAACCGGCAACGCAGGCGCGCCGGGCGACCCACCGCCACCTCCGGCGCTGATGGCGGGAGCCACGATGACCGGCAGGGTGATCGGCGCGATCGGAAGTTGCGCGGCCGCGATGCCCACGCCGGGTTCGAAGTCGACAACGGTTGGTCCGCCCGGGCCGGTCGTGGGCGGCATCAGCTCGGGTGGCAGCTGCATCTGCGGCAGCACACCCGGACGGCCGGACGGCACCTCAGCATGGCCACCGCCACCACCACCGCCGGACGCGGGCGGCGCCTCAGGATGGCCACCGCCGCCACCACTGCCGGGTCCGGGCGGTTCACCTGGATTCGACGGCCACGGCCACGGCCACCCTGGCGAGCAGTGGTCCTTGTTCTTGTCGCCGCATTCACCCGGATCGTCAGGTGGTGGCGGAGGGGGCTCTCCCTTGGTCGGCTTGGTGGGCGGCGGATCGTCGGGATCGCTGTTGTCGCCGCCGCCGCCGCATCCGGTGCCGTTGCCGTTGCCGCCGCTATTGCCGCAATTGCCGTTGGCAGGGTTCCCGACGCCGTTGTCGCCGTTGTTGTTGTCGCCGTTCTTCCCATCGTCGGCGCCCTGCTTCTTCTCGTCGGCGCCCTGCTTCTCATATCCGGGCATCGGGCCGCCAGGGTGTTCGCTGGCCGTCCTGCCGGGTTGCTGACCGACGCCAGGTGTGGCCCTCTTTTCGTCCGGCTTGGGCTTCGGCTTCTCACCCGAAGTGTGCTTGCCGCCGGAGTCGTCACCAATCCCCGGAGAATCAGCAAATGCCATGGAAGCGCTGGCACCACCGGCCAACAGGCCAGAAGCCACGAGGCAGGCCGCAGTGGCGATGCGCACACGCGAACCCACTCGTCACCACCCTTCAAGGCGTCACCGTACCGACCTCGTCAACGGTTTGCTGTCGATCTGACACTACTCGCCACCGGGACACACCGAAGCGGAAGATGATCCGGACGATAGTGTTGGGCTGCACCATCACTTGGTTCGTCATGCATCGTCAACGAGATGACTGGGAGGCCGTCGGGATGAGCCTGTTCAAGCGCAAAACCCGCGCCACCCGCAGGGCCGAGGCCCGCGCCATCAAGGCCAAGGCAAAACTCGAGGCCAGACTCGCCGCGAAGAATGACGCCCGTCGCATCAAGGCTGACCACAGAGCCGAAACCAAAGCGCTGAAGGCGCAACTCAGATCGCAGCGCGACAGCGACAGGGCCGCGGTCAAGGTCGCCGAGACTCAGCTGAAGGCGGCCAGGGAAGGTAAGTTGTTCTCCCCCACGCGAATTCGTCGCACGCTCACGGTGAGCCGGCTACTGGCACCCATCGTGGTGCCGCTCGTCTACCGCGCCGCGATCGCCGCGCGCGGCTTTGTCGACGAACGCCGGGCCGACCGGCTTGGCGTCCCGCTCAGCCAGATCGGTCAGTTCTCCGGCCACGGCGCTGCGCTGTCGGCGCGGATCGCAGGGGCCGAGCACTCGCTGGCACTGGTTGCCGAGAAGAAGCCGAAGGACGCCGAGACCAAGCAGTTCGTCGCGGCCATCACGGGGCGGCTCCATGACCTGGCGGCCGCCGTCACGGCCGCCGAGAACATGCCCGCGTTGCGCCGGCGCACCGCGCACGCGGCGATCGCCCAGCAGCTCGACGGCATCGACGCCGATCTGATGGCACGGCTCGGCCTGGTCTGAGCGTGAATCGCGTTGTCGCGACGGTGGTTCTGGCCATGTCGTTGATCGTGATGGCGGTGGCAGGCGCAGGCGCCGCCTCGGCCCACGCCACGCGGGTCGCGACCGACCCAGTGGAGAACGCTGAGCTGTCCCAGGCCCCGCAAAAGGTCAGCGCGACGTTCAACGAGACCCTGCAGCCCCAGTTCGCGGCGATGACGGTGGTCGGCCCCGACGGCAACCTGTGGTCGGCCGGCGACCCGCAGGTGACCGGCGCCGTGGTCAGCGTCGGCGTACGTCCGCTCGGCCCGTCCGGCACCTACACGGTGAACTATCGGGTCACGTCGGCCGACGGGCACGTGGTGTCCGGGTCCTGGTCGTTCCGGCTCAGCGTGGCCGGCACCGGCACCCCCGGTCCGTCGGCGTCGGCAACGAACCCATCGGGTGACGGAATTCCGGTGTGGCCGTTCTTCGTCGCGGCCGGCGTGATCGTCGCCGCGGGTGCGTTCTGGGCGGTGCGACGGCAGAGGTGACCCGTCGTCGCGCGGTGACCGGCGGAGCCGTGGTCGTGGTGGTCGCGTCATTGGCGGCGTGGTCGCTTGCCCGGCAGCAGAACTCACTGGCGACGACGCTGGTGCGGGCCCTTGCCGACGGCTCGGCAGTCGTAACGCTGGGTCTGGGCGCGGTCCCAATGCTCGATATCGACCGATACCGCGGTGAGCTGATCCGCCGTGCCACCGCACCGTTGACGATCGCCGCCGCCGCCTGGCTGCTTGCCGAGTTGCTCCGGCTTGGCCTTGCAGCCGCACAGGCCGCGGCGATTCCCGTCTTTCGGCTCGGCCTGCACACCACGGTCGACTTCGCACTGCACACGGCCGCGGGGCGATCGGGACTGTTCAGCGCGGTAGCGGCGGGCCTCGTGGGTCTCGCGGTTGTGGCGGCACCCCGCTCGGTGCCGATGAACGTCGCGGTCGCAGGTTTGGCCGCGGCCGGGATGGCCGCGCGCCCCCTAACCGGGCATTTCTCCGAGCGTGCGGTTGGCGGGGTGGCCGTGGCGGTGCACACCCTGGCGGCGGCGATGTGGTGCGGCGTGCTGGCGGCGCTGCTGCTCACGGTCGAGCACCGCGGCCAGTGGGCCAGGGTGCTCCCGCGGTTCTCGCAGATGTCCCTGATATGTGTGGCGGCACTGCTGCTCGGCGGTGTGCTTGCCGCGGCGACGACGATCGCCTCACCGAGTCAGCTGTATGCGACGGGGTACGGCCGGCTGCTGTCCGCGAAGGTCGTGGTGACGGTGGTGCTGGTCGTGCTGGCATACCGCAACCGGACGATGTGGCTGCCCGCCGCGCGTTCGCACCGCGCGACGGCGGTGGTGTCACGATCGCGGTCGTTGTTCGAACTGGCGATCATGGCTGTCGCGCTGACCTTGGCGGCCGCCCTGGCCGTTACAGGTTAGGGCCCAATGCCGCCCTGGCATGATGGGGACAATTGCGGGGTAGACGTGACACTCCAAAGGAGCAGCCAAATGGCAGACCAGCAGGATCGACCCGACGAGAAGCCTGACGCCGCACCCCCGGCCGTCGCTCCCGGCGCGGAATCGGTCCCGCCCGTCCCCGAACCACCCGCACCATCTGCGAAGACGCCGCCTGCCAAGGCTGCCAAGAAGGCGCCTGCGAAGAAGGCCACGAAGAAGACGCCTGCCAAGAAGGCACCGGCAAAGAAGGCCGCAGCCAAAAAGGCGCCGCCGAAAAAGGCGCCTGCGGCTCCGACACTCGCAGACACCAACGGCGACCTCGCGTCTGCAGCGAAAGAGGCTGCAGCGCAAGCGAAATCCACCGTTGCCAGCGCGCCGAACCCCGTAGCAGGTCCTGCGCCCGTGCCGTTGATCGGCCCTGAGCCGTCACGGCTACCGGTGGCCGCCGCCATCGTCGCCGGTGTGCTAGCCATTCTCGTGGTGCTGCTGGCTCGCAGGCACTCCGAGGACTAAATCGCTTGACCCTCACGCGACGTCAGGGTCAATAGTGGCGGCATGGACGCCAATACCGTCGGTGGGGTAGCCGCCCTCACGGGTGTCTCCGTGCGCACGCTGCACCACTACGACCACATCGGCCTTGTGGTGCCGAGCGTCCGTACCCCGGCGGGCTATCGCGGCTACACCGATGCCGACATCGAGCGGCTGCATTTCGTGCTGGTGTACCGGTCGGTCGGGATGCCGCTCGATGAGATCCGCGCGCTGCTCGACGACTCGAGTGCAGATGTGCTCGAGCACCTGCGGCGGCAGCACACATTGCTGCTGGAGCACGCGGAGCGGCTACAGCAGACCATCAAGGCAGTGGAGGAACTGATGAACGCGCATCGCGACGGCATCCAGCTCAGGGCGGAGGAACAGGTCGAGATGTTCAGCAGCACCACATTCGGTGAGGAGTATGCGACGGAAGCCGAAGAGCGCTGGGGCGAAACGGATGCGTGGAGGCAATCGCAGCAACGGGTTTCGCAGTTCAGCAAGGAGGACTGGATCGCGATCAAGGCCGACGGCGAAGCACTGGTCGGAGCGCTGGCGCAGGCCAAGCGGGACGGGGTCGTGCCCGGTTCGACCGCAGCCAACGAGCTGGCGGCCCGACACCGTGACTCGATCGAGCGGTTCTATGACTGCGGCGAGGAGATGCACCGCAACCTGGCGGAGATGTATCTGGCCGACGAACGGTTCACCCGGTACTACGACGACGTCGAGCCGGGGCTCGCGCAATTCGTCCACGACATCGTGGTTGCCAGCTACCCTTAGCTCGCATATAACCCGAGATCAGCGGGGGTTGGGGGCATGGCAGGGCATCTACCTTCGGGCACGGTGACTTTCCTGCTGACCGACCTCGAGGGGTCCACACGCATGTGGGAGCAGGATCCCACGGCGATGAAGGCCGCCATGGTTCGTCACGACGAACTATTGGAGAAGACGATCGCAGCCAGTCGCGGTTACGTGTTCTCGCGGATGGGCGATGGGATGGCCGCGGCGTTCTCGACGGCAAGGGATGCAATCGCTGCAGCGGCGGCGCTCCAGAATGCGCTCGAATCAGAGCAATGGAGAACCGCGCGCCCATTGCGTGCCCGGATCGGGTTGCACACCGACGAGGCGGTGATCGTCGACGACACCGGTTACGCCAGTCTGCCGATCAATCGGTGCTCGCGCTTGATGACCGCTGCACATGGTGGGCAGGTCGTCGTTTCGGGTGCCACCGAGATGTTGCTGCACGACCAGCTGACAGACGGGATGGAACTCGTCGATCTCGGCGAGCACCGTCTGCGAGACCTTGGTCGCCCTACCCGAATCTTCCAGCTGATCCGCGATGGTGGCCACGAAGAGTTTCCGCCGCTGCGGACCCTGGACTCTTTCCCGGGAAACCTACCGGCACAAGTTAGTTCGTTTATCGGGCGTCAGAACGACGTGGCGCGGGTTGTACGCGCACTCGAGGGCTCGCGAGTGGTCACCGTCACCGGAGTCGGTGGAGTTGGCAAGACCCGCCTGGGGATTCAAGTGGCTGCCGAACTCCTCCCTCAGTTCCGGGACGGGGCCTGGCTGGTCGAACTTGCGGCGCTGCGTGATCCCGAAGGCGTGGTAGAGGCGGTCGCTGCGGTGCTTTACATGAATGTCCGCACCGCGCACAGCCTCGAAGACTCACTCGTCGAAGCGCTCGCCCATAAGCAGCTTCTCTTGGTGCTCGACAACTGCGAGCACGTCCTTCCGGCGGTGGCAAGGCTGGTGGGCCGTATCGAACGCTCGTGCCTCAGCGTGAGCGTCCTCGCCACCAGCCGCGAGGGCATGGCCGTCGAAGGGGAGCAGATCATCGCGCTGCCACCCCTCGAATCCGGCGAACCCGGCGGTGACATCGCGCGGCTTGTGCAAACGGATGCCGTAGAACTGTTCGTCGAGCGAGCCAAACACGTCAAGGCGGACTTCGCGTTGACCCACGACAACGGCCGTGCGGTGGTGGAAGTCTGTCAGCGGCTCGACGGCGTCCCCCTGGCCATCGAACTCGCCGCGGCACGAATCATCGTATTGAGCCCGGCCGAACTTCTTCGCCGTCTGGATCGCCGATTCCAAGTACTTGCAGGTGGGCGGCGCGGAGCCGTCGAGCGACACGCAACGTTACGAGCAGCGATCGATTGGTCGTACGAGCTGTTGAATCATGCCGAACAACGCCTCCTGGCTCGCATGGCCATTTTCTCAGGGGGGTGCACCCTGGAGGCCATCGAGGAGGTTTGTAGTGGCGATCCGGTAGAGCGCGACGAGGTGATGGATTTGGTGTCAGGCTTAGTGGCCCGGTCGCTCGTCGTTGCCGAAGACAGCATCATGGGCACGCGCTTCCGGTTGCTGGAAACCATCCGCCAGTACGGCGAGGAGCGCCTCAACGAGTGGGATGAGACAGAGCTGCTGCTGACGCGGCACGCGCGCTTCTATGACGAGCTGTCGGCGCGGATCGCCCAGCACTTCTACGGACCCGATCAGCTCACCTCCGCTAGACAGATGAAACTCGAACGAGACAACATCCGCTCGGCTCTCGCATTTGCGATCGACGCGGGAAGCGCCGCGCTCGCCGTGCCGCTCGTAACTAATCTGCCGAACCGCACTAACACCGTAAGTCCAACAGGCGAGCTGATCCTGATCCCGACGTCGCGCGTCCTGGAAATGTCCACAGCTGCCGAACAACCCGGATATGCGCGCGCCTTGGTAGCGGCGGCGTACGACGCGCACGCCATCGGCAACTGGGACGGTGTTGAGGAACTGTGCCGACAAGCTTTGGCGGTTCACCCTGACCAAACTGCCCTGTCGCAGGGACCGCGGATTGAGGCCGACGTCTGCGCCGTGCGGGCGATGGCTCGATTGTCGGCCGGCGCCTACGCGGAAGCCCTCGCGCTATATGTCCGGGCGGCGGAGCTGGCCAGCGCCGATGGCTATCCCGGACTCGCCGCCATCTATCTTGCTTACGGTGTGAGCAGTGCGGTGCTCTGGGGCGCCGACGTCGAGGAGGCAGCGACACACTCTGAAAGGTCGGTGCGTTTGGCTCGGCAGTCCGGCATGCCCGGGGCACTCATGATGGGGCTCAATGCCCGGGCGCTCACGCTCGTTGACGACGACGCCGCGCGTGCACGAGCTCTCCTCCACGAGAGCCTCGAATGCGGCGGTTCGCCTGGCGAGGAGGTCTCGACGGGCATCGTGACCGCGTGCCTGGTCGCTGGTCGCCTTCGCGACTGGGAACTCGCGCTCGCATTGGCCGGAAGAGCGATGTCCCTTTGGCGCTGGAGCCCTGCCTTGTTGCAAACCGGGCCATGTCTCGCTTTATGCGCGCGGGCGTTCGCCGGCGACCGCCCCGAGCCGGCCGGTGTTTTGGTAGGAGCCGCGTCTGCCACGTTCCGACGTATGGCCGCTGCGCCTCGGGGCAACCACCGACCAGACCCAGCCGATTACAGTGCCAACTTCATTCTCACCGCACTTCGCGAGGCCGGAGAGCTGGTCAGCGCCGCCATCGGCGAGGACCGGTCGCGCGAACTTCGCGCGGAAGGCGCAGCGATGACGATGGACGACGCGGTCTCCTACGCGCTCGCCAACATCGACCCGAAACTCCTCACCGGCCCGGTCGCTAGCATCGACCGGTGACCATCGAGCCCCGCCCTACCGCTGACCTGGTCGACGAGATCGGCCCTGACGTCAGAAGCTGCGACCTGCAATTCACCCAGTACGGCGGCAGATCGGAGTTCGCGGGGCCGATCACCACAGTGCGGTGCTTTGAGGACAACGCGTTGTTGAAGTCGGTGCTGTCCGAGTCAGGCAACGGCGGGGTGCTTGTGATCGATGGCGACGGCTCGCTGCACACCGCACTCGTCGGCGACGTCATCGCCGGGCTCGGCGTCGACAACGGCTGGGCCGGGCTGATCGTCAACGGTGCGGTGCGCGACGCAGCGACGCTGCGCACGCTCGACATCGGCATTAAGGCACTCGGCACCAACCCCCGCAAGGGCGGCAAGACAGGGGACGGCCAACGTGACGTGGTCGTCGAATTCGGCGGGGTGTTGTTCAAGCCGGGCGAGATCGCTTACAGCGACGACGACGGCATCGTCGTGGTCGGCCGCTAGGCACGGGTAACGAGTAACGCGCACTTCATAAACAGGTAGTCCTCTACTCACGCGAAGAGTTGCCAATGCGATGAGGCTTATGTCATCGCGGCGAGCATCGTCGCCATCAGCGCAAAGGAGCGCGCCATGAGCACGAAACGCGACATACCGAAGTCATTTGCGACAGTGGCAATCTCAGCCGTGGCGTTGGCCTCTGCCACTTTGGTTCTGGCCGGCATTGCCAACGCAGCCCCGGCAGGCCCCAGTTCGGTGGACCAGACGGTCAGCCAGCTACAGGCCGACGGTTATCAGGTCATCGTGAACAAGGTTGGCACGGCACCATTGAGTAACTGCACCACCAGTGCGGTCCGACCCGGCCAGACCTACTCCCGAACCGATTCCGGTGCACCGGGGGCGCAGGATGACATAGTCACCACCGTCACCGACAAGACGGTCTACGTTGACGTGGCGTGCTAACCGACCTGGTAGCGACTAGGCCGAAGCCTTCACCGGCGCACGGTGTTTGGTGAACGCCAGCGCCTCGTCGTCGACCTTGCCGCGCCGGATGAGCAGCAGGTCCAGCAGGTAGTTCTGCTTGAGCCGCCACGGGGCGACGTGTCCCGACTTCGGCAGGTAGTCCAGCGCGCGCAGCACGTAACCGGGCGTGAAGTCCATCAGCGGGGCCTCGTCGACCGCGTTGCCGGGATGCTGCGGCTCGACGGTGTCAAAGCCGTTGGCGTCCATGTAATTCAGCACGCGGCAGACGAACTCCGAGACCAGGTCCGCCTTCAGCGTCCACGACGCATTGGTGTACCCGATGGTGAACGCCATGTTGGGCATATGGGTCAGCATCATGCCCTTGTAGGCCATGGTGTCGGTGAGCTCGATCGGAACGCCGTTGCGTTTGACCTCTGCGCCACCGAACAATTGCAGGTTCAAACCCGTTGCGGTGACGATGATGTCGGCCTCTAGCTCCTCACCCGAGGCCAGCTTGATGCCGGTCTTGGTGAAGCGCTCGATCTTATCGGTGACAACGTCGGCCTTGCCCGCGCGGATGGTCTTGAACAGATCGCCGTTGGGTGCCAGGCACAGACGCTGATCCCACGGGTTGTAGCTGGGACCGAAATGCTTCTGCACGTCGTAACCCTCCGGCAGGCGCCGCTGGGCCATGGTCATCAGGGTTTTGCGCATGAATTGCGGGAAGCGCCTGCTGATTTGGTACTGGACGGACTGGAACAGGATGCTCTTCCACCGGTTCAGCACATAGGCAGGCTTCTCCGGCAGCGCCTTGTTCGTTCGCACGGTGAACGGGTCGACGTCGGGCAGCGCGCCGATGTACGTCGGTGAGCGCTGCAACATCGTGACGTGTCCGGCGCCCGAATCGGCAAGCGCCGGAATCAATGTCACCGCGGTGGCGCCACTGCCGATCACGACGATCTTCTTGCCCACGTAGTCCAGCTTCTCCGGCCAGTGCTGCGGGTGAATGATCGTGCCCTCGAAGTCGTCCGAGCCTGCGAACTCGGGCGCGTAGCCCTCGTCGTAGTTGTAGTAGCCGCTGGCCGCGAAGAGGAACGAGGTCTTGATCTCGACTTCCTC
>JAVXWV010000830.1:0-11894 GCA_032230775.1 Mycobacterium sp.
TCGGTGCTCGCCAACAAGGGCGTACCCGGCGTGCGGGCCGCCTACGCCGCCAGCAAGGCCGGGGTGTCGTCGCTGGGCGAATCGCTGCGCGCCGAATACGCCAGGGGGCCGATCAAGGTGACGGTCATCGAGCCGGGCTACATCGAATCCGAGATGACGGCCAGGGCCGAGACGACCACCTTGCTGGTCGACAACGAGACCGGCACTAAGGCCATGGTCGACGCGATTGAACGCGAACGGGGCCGGGCCGCGGTGCCGACGTGGCCGTGGGCGCCGCTGGTGCAGGTGCTGCGGCTGCTGCCGCCGGAGCTCGCTGCCCGCTTCGCCTAGCGCCTTCCTTCAAACTCCCCGCGAGCTGGGGGTACCTCCCCCGAGCGTGCGTGTTTGTGCGCGACACGCCGCCAAATTAAGTGCAACAGCGCACGCTCGACGCGCGCGAGTGACCGCGGAATGTACGCAGGCCACGGCGTGTCGACGTGCAGACACGCACGCTCGCGGTTTGGGGCAGTTAGGCGGGCTAGGGTTTAGGCATCCTGCGATCGTGGTAGCCGAAATACATGAACGTGAAATTGATCCAGAAGACGTCCTTATTGTTCGCGGGTGCCGCGGCAGCTGCCGTTTTCGCTGCGCCGATCGCCATAGCCGACGACCCGCCGCCGCCTTGCTTCAACCCTGATGGCACGCCATGCACGCCTTCAGCCGGTCCTCAGGGAGCGGGTGCCGAGGTTCCCGGTGGACCCGGGGCGCAGGCCGGCTCCGACGGCCGCGTCTCAGCCCAGGTTCCCGGTGGCCCATGGGCCCAGGCCGGACCCGGCGGCGGTATCGCCTGCGTTCCTGGCGGGCCGTGCCGGACCATCGACCTGCCGGGCTAATCGCTAAGCGGTGCGACCTCGTTCGGTTCGGTAGCGACGCACCAGCGCATCGGTCGATGAGTCGGTCTGCTTGGCGGGCGACGCGTCGGTCGTGAGCACCGGCAGCAGCGCCTTGGCCTGGGTCTTGCCCAGCTCGACGCCCCACTGGTCGAACGAGTCGATGCCCCAGATGACGCCCTCGGTGAACACCTGGTGCTCGTAGAGGGCGATCAACTGGCCGACTACCGACGGTGTCAGCTTGGTGCCGAGGATCGACGTCGTCGGCCGGTTACCCGGCATCACCTTGTGCGGCACCACCTCCGGCGGCGTGCCCTCGGCGGCGATCTCCTCGGCGGTCTTGCCGAACGCGAGCACCTGCGTCTGGGCGAAGAAGTTGCTCATCAAAAGGTCGTGCATGCTGCCGGTGCCGTCGGCCGTGGCCAGGTCGTCGGTGGGCTGGGAGAACCCGATGAAGTCGGCGGGAATCAGCCGGGTGCCCTGATGTATCAGTTGGTAGAACGCATGCTGGCCGTTGGTTCCCGGCTCGCCCCAGAAGATTTCGCCGGTGCTGGTGGTGACGGGTGTGCCGTCGGCGCGCACCGACTTGCCGTTGGACTCCATCGTCAGCTGCTGCAGGTAGGCGGCGAACCGCGACATGTCGTTGGAGTAGGGCAGCACCGCGCGCGTCTGCGCATCGAAGAAGTTGTTGTACCACAAGCCAATTAGCCCCAGCAGCGCCGGAGCGTTGGATTCCAGCGGCGTGTACTTGAAGTGCTCGTCGATGAGGTGGAACCCGGCCAGGAAGTCGGCGAACCGCTCGCGGCCGATGGCCGCCATCACCGAAAGGCCGATCGCGCTGTCGACAGAATAGCGTCCGCCGACCCAGTCCCAGAAGCCGAACATGTTGTCGGTGTTGATGCCGAAGTCGTCGACCAGCTTCTTGTTCGTCGAAACGGCGACGAAGTGCTTGGACACCGCGGCGTCGCCGAGCGCGGCGGTCAGCCAGCGGCGTGCTGCGGTCGCGTTGGTCAGCGTCTCCAGCGTGGAGAACGTCTTCGACGCGACGATGAAAAGCGTTGTGGCTGGGTCGAGTCCATCGAGTTTGGCCACCAGATCGGCGGGGTCGACGTTGGAGACGAACCGCGCGGAGATGCCCGCATCGGCGTAGTGGCGCAGCGCGCCGTAGACCATCACCGGGCCCAGGTCTGAACCGCCGATGCCGATGTTTACGACGGTCTTGATGTGTTGTCCGGTGGCGCCCGTCCACTCGCCGCTGCGCAGCCGGTCGGTGAAGTCGCCCATCTTGTCCAGCTCTGCATGCACATCCTCGACGACGTTCTGGCCGTCGACTATCAGCTCCTCGCCGCGCGGCAGCCGCAGTGCGATGTGCAGCACCGCACGGTTCTCCGAGGTGTTGATGTGGACACCGGAGAACATCGCATCGCGGCGCTGCTCCAGCCCGGCACTGCGGGCCAGATCGACGAGCAGCTTCAGCGTCTCCCGCGTGACCCTGTGCTTGCTGTAGTCGATGTACAGGTCACCGACCGTCAGCGCCAGCTCGGTGCCGCGCGCGGGGTCTTCGTCGAAGAACTCGCGGATGTGTTTCTCAGCGATCTCGTCGTGATGCTGTTGCAGGGCGCTCCATGCGGGAGTGGCGACGATATCGAGGATCCGGTGCGTATCGGCGGTCATCTTTTCGACCCTAATGCGGCCAGGTTTCCAAAGGTGTAAATGATGGAGGTATGAACACCAAAGCTCTGCTGTCATCAGTACCCACCGGTCTGTGGATCGGCGGCGAGGAACGCGAAGCCAAGTCGACATTCAACGTTCTTGACCCGTCCGACGACCAGGTGTTGACCGCCGTCGCCGACGCCACCCCCGCCGATGCGATCGCTGCGCTGGATGCCGCCTGCGCCGTGCAGGCCGAGTGGGCGGCCACCCCGCCACGCGAGCGCGGCGAGATCCTGCGCGCGGTCTTCGAGAAGATCACCGAACGCGCCGAGGACGTCGCCACCCTGATGACCCTGGAAATGGGCAAGGTCGTCGCCGAGAGCATGGGCGAGGTCAAGTACGGCGCGGAGTTCTTCCGCTGGTTCGCCGAGGAGGCGGTGCGCATCGGCGGGCGGTACACCCCGAAACCGGCTGGCGACGGCCGCATCATCGTCACCAAGGGACCGGTCGGCCCGTGCTACGCAATCACGCCGTGGAATTTCCCGCTGGCCATGGGCACCCGCAAGATCGGCCCAGCGTTCGCTGCGGGCTGCACGATGATTGTCAAGCCGGCTCAGGAGACGCCGCTGACCATGCTGCTGCTGGCCAAGCTGATGGACGAGGCCGGCCTGCCGAAGGGCGTCCTTTCGGTGCTGCCGACCAGCAGCCCCGGACCGGTCACCGAGGCGTTGATCGACGACGGCCGCCTGCGCAAGCTCACGTTCACCGGCTCCACCGGCGTTGGAAAGGCGCTGGCCAAGCAGGGTTCGGACAAGCTGCTGCGGCTGTCGATGGAGCTCGGTGGAAACGCGCCGTTCGTGGTGTTCGACGACGCCGACGTGGACGCCGCGGTCGACGGCGCCATCCTGGCCAAGATGCGCAACGGCGGCGAGGCCTGCACTGCGGCCAACCGCTTCCACGTCGCCAACTCCGTCCGCGAGGAGTTCACCGAGAAGCTGGTCAAGCGGATGAGCGAGTTCACGCTCGGCAAGGGCCTTGACTCGTCGTCGACGCTTGGCCCGCTGATCAACACCAAGCAGGTGGCCACTGTCGAGGACCTGGTGTCCGACGCCGTGTCGCGCGGCGCGACGGTCGCCGTCGGCGGCGTTGCGCCCGGTGGGCCCGGCAACTTCTACCCGGCAACAGTGCTGGCCGACGTGCCCGCCGACGCCCGCATCCTCAAGGAGGAGGTGTTCGGACCCGTCGCACCGATCACCGGCTTCGACACCGAGGAAGAGGGCGTCGCCGCGGCCACTGACACCGAATACGGGCTGGCGGCCTACATCTACACCCAGTCGCTGGACCGGGCGCTACGGGTGGCCGAGGGCCTCGAGGCCGGCATGGTCGGAGTCAACCGCGGCGTCATCTCCGATCCCGCCGCACCATTCGGTGGCGTCAAGCAGTCGGGCTTCGGCCGTGAGGGCGGCTTCGAGGGCATCGAGGAGTACCTCGACACGAAATACATCGCGCTGACCAACTAGCCCAAAAGACGTAAAAGTCCCTTGCACCTCGGCGTGTCGGGGACTTTTGCGTCTGTTCGCGCGGGAAAGATCTCGGCAGTGACAGCGGATCGCGGCCACTCGATTCCCGCGCTGGACGGCATTCGCGCCGTCGCGGTGGGGCTCGTCCTTGCCGAGCACGGTGGCATCCCCGGTGTGTCCGGCGGATTTCTCGGTGTCGACGTATTCTTCGTGCTCAGCGGATTCCTGATCACCTCGCTGCTGCTCGACGAACTCGGTGGTTCCGGGCGAATCGCGTTGGCGGGCTTCTGGATCCGGCGCGCGCGGCGGCTGTTGCCCGCGCTGCTCGCCATGGTGCTCGCGGTGGTGGCGGCGCGTGAACTCTTCTCTGCGGAGGCCACCGCGACGCTGCGGGACGACGCCGTCAGCGCCTTCTTCTGGGTTGCAAACTGGGCGTTCGTCGCACAGCGAACCGACTACTTCGCGCAGGGGACACCACCGTCGCCGCTGCAGCACACGTGGTCGCTCGGTGTCGAGGAGCAGTACTACCTCTTCTGGCCGCTGCTGGTGATCGCCGTCGCCGCAGTGGTCGGGGCCCGCGCCCGCTGGGCAGTCTTCGCGCTCGCCACCGCGGGCGCGGTGGGCTCGGCGGCCGCGGCCATCGTGATGGCGTCCGACGCAGGAGTGAACCGGGTTTACTTCGGCACCGATACCCGGGTGCAGGCCCTGCTGGTGGGTTCCGCCGCGGCCGCGCTTCTGGTGCGCGACTGGTCGGTGCTGACGTCCGGTGCCACGTTGATCCGCACGCGATGGAGGCGGTGGGGCGCCGCTGCGTTGTCGGTCCTCGGCGTGGCGATGCTGGCGGCGCTGGCGCACTATGCGACGGGCAGCGCGCGCGAGTTCCGCGCCGGACTGCTGATCGTCGTGGCGCTGGCCGCTGTTCTCGTCGTCGCCCCGGTCGCCCTGGACCAGGATGGGCCCGTCGCACGCGTCCTTGCGTGGCGGCCGCTGGTGTGGCTGGGCGCGATCTCATACGGCGTCTACTTGTGGCACTGGCCGATCTTCTTGGCGCTCAACGGGGAACGCACCGGCTGGTCCGGTTGGCGGCTGTTCGCGGTCCGGTGTGTGGCGACGGTCGCGGTGGCGGCGGCGTCGTGGTGGCTATTGGAGCAGCCCATCCGCCGATGGCGGCCGGTGATCGTTCCGATGCTGCCTTTGGCGGGTGCAATGGCCGCCACGGCGGCGGCGGTGACGATGCTCGTGGTGCCCGTCGGTGCCAAACCCGCCGACGTGCCCGTTGGTGCCGACGTCGACTCCGCCGCGCTGATCTCACCCGAGGTGCCTGTCGAGGTGAAATCGCCGTCGGGTCAACTCGCGCCAGGGGCCAGGCGCGTTGCGGTGTTCGGAGATTCGGTCGCGTGGACGATGATGCGGTACCTGCCGCCGACGCCGGGCCTGAGCTTTACCAACTACACCACCATCGGGTGCGGTATCGCCCGCGGCGGACCCTATCGGTACGTCGGCGAGACGCTCAATCAGAAGCCCGAATGCGACTCGTGGCCGGTCCGGTGGTCCCAGCGGATCAGCCACGACCGGCCCGACGTCGTGCTGCTCATCATCGGCCGCTGGGAGATCGTGGACCGAGTCAACGAGGGGGATTGGACGCACATCGGCGACGACGCGTACGACGCGTATCTGCGCGGTGAGCTGCAGCGGGCGCTCGACGTTCTCACCTCGACAGGTGCTCGCGTGGTTGTGACGACCGAACCGTACAACCGCCGCAGCGAGAGACCCGACGGCAGCCTGTATCCGGAGGATCAGCCGAAGCGTGCCGACCGCTGGAACGCCTTGTTGCGCAGCGTCATCGGTAAACGTTCCGACGTCACGGTGCTCGACCTCAACCGCAAGCTCGGCCCGAACGGCTACTACACCAACAAGGTCGACGGCATCCGCGTGCGTAGCGACGGCGTGCACCCGACACCGGACGCGGTGAAGTGGTTGACGCCGTGGCTGACCGACGCCTTGCGCTGAAGTCGTCGATGGCCCGTCGGCTCTGGTTCAAGGTTGGCGCGTGCCACGGGGTCGGATAAGCGCCGAGCGCGGCGTCGAGATTCTTGACGACTTCCTCGGATGCACCGTCAGCCGCGAAATCTTCTCCCGTCACTGTGGCGTGGTCGGAGAAAGACGTGATCATTCCCCCAGCCGACTACGGCCCGATCGCGCGTGAGCGACTGCCGCAGGCGACGTTCGTAACTCTGCCTGACACCGCACATGATCCGATGATGGACGACCCACAACTAGTCGCCCGAACGATCCTGAGCGTCACGGGTGTTGGCAGTTAGTCGCCGAGATCGACGAAATGGCGCAATTTACTCGCACTTTTCCACCCGTTTGCCCGTTTGGGCGAACTCGTCAGTGGCCGAGGCGGCCGCGGCCCAGTCGGAGCAACAGCATCGCCAGGTCCTTGCCGTCGGAGCCGAGTTCGCTGTAGCGCTCTATGACCTGCATCTCGCGGCTGTGTACCAGGCGGGTGCCGCCGGAGGCCATCCGGGCTATGCCGATGAGCTTGGACACCTCGGTGCGCCGCTTGACCGCTCTCAGGATCGTCGCGTCGAGCTCGTCGATCTCCTGGCGCAGGTCGTCAATGTCGGGCATTTGCTCTGTTTCGGTCGTCATTGGAGGCTCCTCGTTGTGTGGGGATATGATCTCATCCGGTTTCGGGCCTCACACAAGAAACGAGCCCCGGATCCGGAAGCGGACCGCGGGGCTCTTGGAATTAGCTAGACCACGGACACCGCAGGCCGGTACCCGTAAAAAAATCGATGCTGGTTAATGAGCACGTCAAACAGTGTGCCACCAAGGGCCGCGCCAGCGCAAAGGTGTCCTCGTGCGGCGGTAAGTTGGGTCGGACATGAGTTTGCACGTGACCGATCTGAATTCCGACGCAGAAGCCCTCCTCGACGGCCTGAACCCGCCACAGCGCGAGGCGGTGCTGCATGAGGGAACGCCGCTGCTGATCGTCGCGGGCGCCGGGTCCGGCAAGACGGCTGTGCTGACGCGACGGATCGCCTACCTGCTGGCCGCCCGCGACGTCGGCGTGGGCCAGGTGCTGGCCATCACCTTCACCAACAAGGCCGCCGCCGAGATGCGCGAGCGGGTGGTTCAGCTCATCGGCCCACGCGCCAGATCGATGTGGGTGTCGACGTTCCACTCCACCTGCGTGCGGATCCTGCGCAACCAGGCCTCGCTGCTGCCGGGGCTGAACTCCAACTTCTCGATCTATGACGCCGACGACTCGCGGCGGTTGCTGCTGATGATCGGCAAGGACATGGGGCTGGACACCAAGCGGTACTCGCCGCGGTTGCTGTCCAACGGGATCTCCAACCTCAAGAACGAGTTGATCGGCCCGGAGCAGGCGGCGGCGGAGGCCTCGGAGGCGGGGGAGGAACTGCCCAGGATCATCGCTGAGGCCTACTCCGAGTACCAGCGACGGCTGCGGGCGGCCAATGCATTGGACTTCGACGATCTCATCGGCGAGACAGTCGCTGTGCTGCAGGCCTTTCCGCAGATCGCCCAGTATTACCGGCGGCGATTCCGCCACATCCTGGTCGACGAATACCAGGACACCAACCACGCGCAATACGTGTTGGTCCGCGAGCTCGTCGGACGTGAAACCGAGGACGGCGTGGCGCCTGCCGAGCTGTGTGTGGTGGGCGACGCCGACCAGTCGATCTACGCGTTCCGCGGCGCGACGATCCGCAACATCGAGGACTTCGAGCGCGACTTCCCAAACGCCACAACGATTCTGCTTGAGCAGAACTACCGGTCGACGCAGAACATTTTGACCGCGGCGAACTCGGTGATCTCCCGCAACGCCGGGCGCCGCGAGAAGCGACTGTGGACCGACGCCGGAGAGGGCGAGCTGATCGTGGGCTACGTCGCCGACAACGAGCATGATGAGGCGCGCTTCGTCGCCGAGGAGATCGACGCGCTGGCCGACAAGGGCGACATCACCTATAACGACGTCGCGGTCTTTTACCGCACCAACAACTCGTCGCGTGCCTTGGAGGAAGTCTTCATCCGGGCGGGCATCCCGTACAAAGTCGTTGGCGGCGTTCGGTTTTACGAGCGCAGGGAGATCCGCGACATCGTCGCCTATCTGCGTGTGCTCGACAACCCCGGCGACTCGGTGAGCATGCGGCGCATCCTGAACACGCCGCGCCGCGGCATCGGCGACCGCGCCGAAGCCTGTGTGGCGGTGTATGCCGAGAACACCGGCGCGTCGTTCAACGACGCGTTGCAGGCCGCCGCCGAGGGCAAGGTGCCGATGCTTAACACCCGCTCGGAGAAGTGCATCACGAGTTTCGTTGAGCTGCTTGATGATCTGCGTGGCCGCCTCGACGGTGAGCTGGGCGAGCTCGTTGATGCGGTGCTGGACCGCACCGGCTACCGCACCGAGCTGGAATCGTCCAGTGATCCGCAGGATCTGGCGCGGCTGGACAATCTTAACGAATTGGTCAGCGTCGCACACGAATTCAGCACCGATCTGGCAAATGCCGAGGCGCTAGGGGAGCCGGAGGACGAGGACATTCCCGACACCGGCGTACTGGCGAAGTTCCTCGAGCGGGTGTCACTCGTTGCCGACGCCGACGAGCTGCCGGAGCATGGCGCCGGCGTGGTGACGATGATGACCCTGCACACCGCCAAGGGGCTGGAGTTCCCCGTGGTGTTCGTGACGGGCTGGGAGGACGGCATGTTCCCGCACATGCGGGCGCTTGGCGATCCAACCGAGCTGTCCGAGGAGCGGCGGCTCGCGTATGTGGGCATCACAAGGGCCCGGCAACGGCTCTACCTCAGCCGGGCCAGGGTCCGCTCGTCGTGGGGCCAGCCGATGCTCAACCCCGAATCCCGGTTCCTGCGCGAGATTCCGCAGGAGCTCATCGATTGGCGGCGCGTCGAGCCGCCACCGTCGCTTTCGGCTCCGGTCAGCGGCGCGGGCCGATTCGGGGCTCCACGCCCGTCGCCGGCGCGTTCAGCGGCGGGAAAGCGCCCACTGCTGGTGCTGCAGCCGGGCGATCGGGTCAGCCACGACAAGTACGGCCTGGGCCGTGTCGAGGAGGTGTCAGGCGTCGGTGAGTCGGCGATGTCGCTCATCGACTTCGGCAGTTCGGGGCGGGTCAAGCTGATGCACAACCACGCGCCGGTCACAAAGCTCTAGTCAACGCGTGAAGAACTACGCGACGATCGTCGCATGGTGACAGCTATCCGACTTATCCGCTCGACCACTCTGTCTGACGTCGCCGAGTACGCATACGCGGCCACGGCACCGAAAGATGCGCGGCTGATCTTCCTCGCGGGGGCATGCCCGCTGGACGAAAACGGTTCGACGGTCGCCGTTGGGGACTACGCGAGGCAGGCCGCTGTCTGTATCGACACGATGACGCGCGCGCTCGTCGAGGCTGGTGCGACGTTGGAGGACGTGATCAGCACGCGCGTCCTCGTCGCCTCCACGAAGCGGGAGGACCTGGTGACGGCCTGGGCGGTGGTGCGGGACGCGTTTGGCGACCACGACGTACCGAGCACTCTCATGGGGGTCACCGTCCTCGGTTACGCCGATCAGCTTGTTGAGGTCGAAGCCGTCGCGGCTGTTGTCGACTGACAGAACTGCTACGTCTTGGCCCACCGGCGACAGGGTCACCCGCTGCGCGCCCACCGTCGGGTGGCAGGCAGCAGCGCCAGCAGGACACTGGCCACCGGCAGCACAGGGATCGCGTAGACCACCGGCGACAGTTTGGCGCCCGCGACGAACAGGCCCGCGAAGATCAGCAGCGCTACGGCCGCACCCACCACGATCAGCAGCCTGCCCATCCGTCGGCGCAGCAGTAGCGCGATCAGCCCGCCGATGAGCGCCGCCGCGGCCACCGCGGTGAGAAAGCCGATGGCCACACAGAACAGCCGATCGGACCGCCACCAGCCGCTGATCAGGTCCGTCGCGATGACCGCGGTGGACCAGCCGGTCAGGATGCTTGCAACGGCCGTGGCGATGGCCGTCGCCGGGCTGGCCTGAAGCCGGCGCGTGCCGACCACGGTCGGCCTGGCCCGCGGAATGTAGCTCGTCTGCGATTCGGCGCCCGCCGCGCGCCCGAGAATGCTGGTCTGCGGCTCCGGTGCCGCGGGAAACTCGCCGGTCGGATGGCGCCTGATAATGCTGGTCTGCGGCTCGGACTGGGTCGCGAACGGGGTCGACGGTGTCGTGCCGTCGGATTGCCGCTGGATGGGTGGTCTATCAGGAAGGGGATCGGGAGAAGGTATGTCGGACGGGCCGTCACTCACAACTAGCCAACGTAGTTGCCGGGACTAAGTCCCCGCTGCGCCAACCACGGGACCGGGTCGATCCGGTTGGTGCCGTTGAGCAGAACTTCAAAGTGGCAGTGCGGGCCGGTGGAGTTGCCCCGGTTGCCGATGGTCGCGATCTGATCGCCTGCCATCACGCGGTCGCCCTTGTTGACCAACCACGTGTTGACGTGGCCGTACAGGGTGACGGTGCCGTCCGCGTGCCGCAGCTTGACCCATGCGCCGTAACCCGCGGTGGGGCCCGCGTCGATCACCACGCCGTCGGCGACGGCCACGATCGGCGTGCCGATCGCGTTGGCGACGTCGATGCCGGCGTGCAATACGCCCCAGCGATAGCCGAAGCCAGAGGTGAAGACGCCCTTTGTGTACATCACGAACTGCGGCCGGTTCATCCGCGCTTCGCGGTCGGCACGCTCCTGTGCGAATGCGGCGGCCTTGGTGATCTCTTCTGCGTGCACCGTCTCAAGGGCCGCAGGAGCGACGGAGACGATCTGCATGCCGTCCACTGAGCCGGCGACAAGCCCGCCACCCATCGTGGACTGGTCGGCTGCCAGGACGGCCTGCGTGGGCGCCTTGTCGGAGGCGTTGGCCATCGAATAGGCGCCTGCTGCGGTCGCGCCGACGGCCATCGCGGCGACCATCAGTCGACCCTTGACGGGCACGTCCTGCCTGCGGTGCAGGCCGCGGCGGCCCGAGATGTCGATGATGTCGGTGGCGGCCACGCCGTCGCTGGTGTCTGTGTAGCTGTCGCGGTATGCGCGCGATGCGTGACGCTCTTCGCGCGGATTCGGCCGGAATTCCGAGGGCACGGCCAGCCGCAGCGGGATCAGATCGTCGGTGTCGTGCAGGTCGTCGAGCTCGGGTGCATGAATGACCTGCGATTCCCGGTCGAATGCGCTGTTCTCGCGAAACTCCAGGTCAGCGAGGTCGCCGAACTCGTTGAACGGAATGATGTCGGTGATTTCCGAGGCGTCTGCGCCGGCTTCGGATACTGCCCAAGTGTGCCGAGGGTTCGTCGAAACTCCAGCTGGAGATCGAGACGAACGGTGCTGTGCCAACCTGGAGTATCCCTCTAGTCGTGACCAAAGCGTTATCTAGACCAGAGGCACGTTAACCAAATTCCAATGTTGGTGGCAACCCGTGAGGAAATTCCAGGGGTGATTGTGACCTGTATCACTCGCCGCCCAGCGGTGAGATCTACCACATGAGCGGTAGGCGGTGCCGAAGGCGTTGGCTCGTGTGGATAAAGTTCCCCCTGGCCCATCGGGCGCCAACCTTCGAAGTCAACGCACAGAGACAGTGAGTCCATGGATCTCTTCGAATACCAAGCGAAAGAGCTGTTCGCCAAGCACAACGTGCCCACCACGCCCGGTCGAGTGACCGACACCGCAGAGGGCGCCAAGGCCATCGCCGAAGAAATCGGCAAGCCCGTCATGGTCAAGGCTCAGGTCAAGGCCGGCGGCCGCGGCAAGGCCGGCGGTGTGAAGTACGCGGCCACCCCGGACGACGCGTTCACCCA
>JAVXWV010000401.1:0-6454 GCA_032230775.1 Mycobacterium sp.
GCCAACCGCCGACCAGGTGATCGTGATGGCAAAGCCGATTAGGAAAGCGAACGTCGCCCCAAACACACCGAGCAGCTTGCCGGCGTGTTCTTCCAACTGAGCACTTCGTTCCGGCGAAGCCAGCTTGATGAGGGCAACGACTTGCGACTAGGGGCACCAGGTGATGTACCCAAACGGACCGGTGACGCAGCCCCACCCTGGCCCGTAGCCCCAATTTCCACCGCCGTAGCCCCAGTTTCCTCCACGGTCGCCCCAGTCTCCACGGTCGCCATGGCCCCAGTCGCCGCCCCCGTGGCCGTGGTCTTGCTGCCACAGAATCCCCGCGACGACGGGGGAGGCTGGAGCGGCGTTCGCGACGCCCGCACCCATCCCGAGGGCGGTGAAGCCCAGTGCGCCGGTCATCGCGGCTCCGGCCGCAATCTTCTTCAGATTCATTGCAATCTCCCTTCCCAATTCCCCTACGAATGCGCAACGTTAGCTAAGCTAAAGTTATGCCCACCCACAGCGATTCACGACGGGACGCTGGGAGAATGGACGCGGCCGGGCGACCTACCTGCGGCTCCGGCTAAGCGAGTTAAGGGGCACACGCGCCGTTCTGCCCGCCGATGCCTTCGTGGTCGACGTCACGCCAGAAATCGATGTCGTACTGGGTGTCAGGGATCTGGATCATCTCGACGGACGGGGTGTGCCCACGCGACAGTTCCAGCTCTTCGACGTCGATGTCGAGCCGGTCGACGCCGTTGATGATCCGTTCGGCGTCATTGACGAGGCGGCGCCCGGCCGGGGTGTCGCCAAGTTTCGCCGCCAACGCCGTCACGCACTTCAACAGGGCGCCGCTCAGCTCGTTGAGCTCGTCTCGTTCAGCAGTGCTTGACATCGAATCTCCTTGGGGGTTAGCCAATTACCTGGGCAGGTGTAACGTCGGGTATCCGGGTCGATGGAGCATCCGCGTCATGACGGCGGCGCACAGACTGAGCAGGCCCGCGGCGACGAACAGATGTGTGAGTCCATCCGACGCGACCACCAAGGCGGGCAGTCCGACGCCGATGATGCCGCCAAATAGCTTCGCGCTGTAGACCACACCGAAGTTGCGCACGGCGTTTCGCTCGCCGAAGTAGTCGGCGACCAGGCTGGCGAACAGCGGATAGAACGCACCGCCGGCCATCCCGCTGAGCGCAGCGAAAGCCACGAAGGCCGCGGCCTGCCCGACCGACGCGGAGTAGACCAGGCCCAACTGCGCGCAGCCCTCGAGTAGAAGCGCGACGCTCAGCGTCCGGCGGCGCCCGAAACGGTCGGAGATCCTGCCTGCGACGCTGCGGCCCGCGCCGTTGACGACAGCGAGCAGACCCACCGCCGACGCTCCGATCGCGAGCGAAAAGCCATGGGACAGAGCTACAAACGGGACGTACACGATGGCCAGCAGCGAAGCCGCTGCGGCGAACACCAGGATGAGGTACATGACCACGAAGGCAGGCGTGCGGACGGCCTCGCTAGGCGAATACTGTCGCACCGCCGCGACGTTGTTGCGCAGGCTGCGGTTCACCCGCTTGTCGATGGCCCACAGCTTGGGGTCGATCTCCGGTGGCCACCAGCCCGCTGGCGGATCCCGCAAGAGCACGCCGCACACGGCGACGACGATCAGGACGCACACGCCGACGCCCGCGAAGATCTCCGCCCGGTTTCCTGGTGTGAGCACCGCGGCGAAGAGCGCGATGAACGGCACGGCGCCATAGCCGAAGGCCCCTGTGACGAATCCGACCCGGACGGCGCGCGCTTCCGGATACCACTTTGCAACGGTGGATGTGCATGTGGCGTAAACGATTCCGGCGCCGGTGCCACACAGCACGGAGTAACCGAGCACCGCGAGCGCAAGGCTGTCGGTATAGGCGAGGGTCAACGGTCCAGCGGCGCACAAGAGCGCCCCGACGAGCACCGCGCGCGACGGTGCCAGTGCAAACCGGTGGCTCAATGCGGCGGTAGGTGCTGCCGCGCCTGCCTGGAACACCACCCAAAGCGCGAGCACCCAGAGGGCGCCGGTCACGCTCGGACCGTTGGTCGCGTGCAGGCCGACGACGGCGACACCGTAGCCGTACTGCAGCACACCGATACCGGCCATCGCCGCCCACGAGAGCCCGAGCATCCACTTCCGGGAGTGGCCGGTGATGTCCTGCGGCCGCTCGCCGACCCGGTACGAACGTCCGTGGAGGTCGCGGACTTCGACGACTGCGACTGGTGCGCTGGTGGGGGACATGTAGACTCCTATTGCATACAGTATGCGATGAGCATAACGTGACCTGGGTCACTTGTCCATCTGAAGGAGTGCCGACGTGGGACGCGTAACCAGTCGATACCGAGTCGTGCGTATGGCCGACGGTGTGGCAACGGCCCGCCCGGACACGCTCGCCGCCGAAGAACCCCTGGAGATCAGGGTGGCCGGCCGTCCGCTGACCGTGACGATGCGGACCCCCGGCGACGACTTCGACTTGGCCCGAGGGTTTCTCGTGAGCTAGGGCGTCGAGTAGGCCGCCTCGGACGTCGCAGCGATCCTCTATTTCGCGGGCGCGACGGACGACGTCGTCAACACCTACAACGTGCTCGACGTGCTCCTCGGCGACGGAGCCGCTGCCCCCGACCCGTCGCTCGAACGCAACTTCTACACAACGTCATCGTGCGGCCTGTGCGGCAAGGCCAGCCTCGAGGCGGTGCGCACCATCAGCAAGTGGAGCGTCGATCGTGATCCGCTGCGGCTCACCGCCGAAACGATCGCCACGCTGCCCGAGAAACTCAGATCCGCCCAGCGGGTATTCGATCGCACGGGCGGGCTCCACGCAGCAGCGTTGTTCGACGCCGACGGGGATCTGTTGTGCGTGCGCGAAGATGTCGGCAGGCACAACGCCGTGGACAAGGTCATCGGTTGGGCGTTCGGCGCAGACCGCCTTCCGCTGACTGGCACCACGCTGATGGTGAGTGGCCGGGCGTCGTTCGAATTGGTGCAGAAGGCGGTGATGGCCGGGGTTCCCGCGCTGGCCGCGGTGTCCGCGCCGTCGTCGCTCGCCGTCGATTTGGCCAGAGAGATGGGACTGACGTTGATCGGCTTCCTGCGCGGAACGTCGATGAACATCTATTCAGGAGCCGAGCGCATCCCCTCCGGTCAGGACCAGGCAATGGCCCGGTGACGAGCGCTACTCGGCGTCGGCCTTGGCAAGCCGCTGTTCGTGGTAGGCCTCGCGAGTCAGTTCCGTGTGCCGGGTCATGATGTCGGTTGCCTGACCCGCGTCACCGGCGGCGATGGCCTTGATCAACTCGGCATGCTCGGTCCATGCGCTATGGCCGCGTGGCTGTGCGATGGGGAGGTAGTACCAGCGCCACTTGCGTTCGACGAGTGAGATATGTTCGGCGAGAACGGCATTCCCCGCAAGGGCGGTGATCGAGGCGTGCAGGGCCGCGTTCGCCGCCACCAGCCCCTCGGGGTCGTTGGCGGCCAACGCATTCAACCCGTCCTGCTGCAATTCCCACAGCCTGTTGACGTCCTGGGGGGTGGCACGCTCGGCGGCGAGCCTTGCCGAATATGCCTCGAGGATCGTTCGGACGCCGAGAAGCTGGTCGACCTCATCCTCGGATGGGACGTGTACGAAAGCGCCCTGTGCGGGCCGTAGCTCGATCCAGCCGTCGGTTTGCAAGCGCTGCAAGGCTTCTCGCACCGGCTGCCTGCTCACGCCGAGATACTCCGCCAATTCGTTCTCGACCAGGTGCTGGCCCCGCTTGAGGGTGCCGTGCACGATCAGTTCAATGATCGCTTCGTAGACGGCCTGGCGCAGGGGGGCGGGACGCTGTACCCGTCGCGCGGCGCCGTCAGTCAGCACGTCCGGCGAAACCTGGGTCCGATTACGCGAACCCTGGGCGGGAAGTGTCATCGAGCCCTCCTTAACCAACTGCTACCGAGCGGCTACAAAGATACAGCTTTTCGTATGCAATAACCTGCTCTCCGACCGACGTGTTTGCCGTGAGTACCCCGATGCCCGGTTCGGTAACGCGCAACCACAACACCCCGGGTGCGGAAGCCCTGACCAGGACTGCCCACAACCGGGGTGCTGACTCGCAGCAGCCGTCGCTAGTCGACTACCAGCGCCCTCTCCTTGATCGGCGCCACGTCGATCGGTGCCACGTCCGCCGCCGTAGGCAGCTTGGGCTGACGGAGGAAGACCGAGATGAAGGCGCAGACGATGCCGACCGAACCGGCGATCACGAACGCGGTGCCGTAACCCCACGTGTCGACCACGACCGCACCCAGGCCCGCACCGACGAGTCCGGAAACCAACTTCGAGCTGTAGACCAGGCCGTAGTTGGTGGCGTTGTTGTTCTCACCGAAATAGTCGGCGGTCATCGCCGCGAACAGCGGGAAGATCGCGCCGCCGCCGAATCCGGAGACCATCGATGCCAGTAGGAACAGCGGCATGCTGCCGATGGAGCCCGAGAAGAAGACCGCGTACTGGGCAAGGCCGAGCACCACGCACACGATGATGAGCGTGTTCCGCCGCCCGAACAGGTCGGAAATCCAGCCGATCACCCCACGCCCGGTGCCGTTGATGATGGCCTTGAGGCTCATCGCGAGCGCCACGATCCCACCGGCGAAGCCCATCTCCTTGCCGAAGGGCACCTGCATGGCGATGCCGAAGATGTTGATGCCTGCGGTGCACAGGAGGACGAACCACATCAGCGGCAGGATGCCGGTCTTGATCGCTTCCATCGGGGTGAACTGCTTGACCGCAGGCGGGTTCTTGAGCAGTGCGCGGCGAACCCGCGGATCGTCGTTGACCTTCAGCGGGTCGACGTGCGGCGGCCACCAGTTCTTCGGCGGATCCTTGAAGAAGAAGCCACTCACCGCGACGAGTGCGGCCAAGAAGATGCCGACCGCGAACAGGATGCCTTGGTAGTTGGCCAGATCCATGTAGTTGGTGAATAAGAAGATGAAGGGCACCGACCCGTAGGCGAAGCCGCCGTTGACGAAACCGGTCTTACCGCCCTTGCGTTCGGGATACCACTTACCAACCATGTTGATGCACGTGGCGTATACGAAACCAGCCGCGCCTCCGCCGAAGAAGCCGAAGCCCAGGTACGCGAGGATGACGTGCGGTGCGTACGCCAGCGACAGGTAGCCGATAAATGCCCCGGCGGCGCCGATCATCATCGCCGACCGCGCCGACAGCTTGCCGCTCTCCCGCAGCCGGCCGGCCGGGAAGGCGACCGCAGCCTGGAAGAGCACCCAAACGCCGAGTAGCCAGAAGATGTGGGCGCCGTGCCAGCCGTGCGCCTCCGAGAGCGTGTCGTCGGCAGACGTGAACGCGTATTCGGATGAGCTGATGGCCATCATCGCGATCCACGGGAGCCATACCATCCACGCCCGTGACCGCCCCATGATGTCGCGGTCGGTCTCGCCGATCCGGTACACCCTGCCGTTGTCGTCGATTACCTCTCGGTATCTCGGCTGCGTTGGCGCATTCATGCTGTCGAACCTCCTGGTGCCCTGTGATCCTGCGACTGTTTTCTTGGGTTGGTGGGGGAATTCATCAGATGACCCCTTCGCGTCGAGGCTGAGCTTGTCGCCGAGGCTGAGGTCTCAGCCCGGGCCTTCCGCACCGCCGGTGGGATATTGCATACAGCTGTCTGTGAAACCAATCACCTGCCTCTGGGAAAAGTAACCGGGATCACATGTCGCGGTATACTACATACAATCCTGAGATGCGCAAGACCGGTTCCCTGTGGGTTTCCTGCCACATGAGCGGTCGATGACGGGCGGTCGTGCCGCGCCGGAGGCCATGGGCTCGATCACTGCGGCGGCGAAAACAGTTGTGGGGCAATAGGTTTAGATTTGCCTCCGCGCGGGACCCGGTATGGGCGTTATCTGGGAGTTCGCTGTGTACATGCCAGGCGTAAGTCCGCCTCGCACGCCTCGGAATCGCGGCGTTTGGACGGGCCGACCGAGGTCATATCAAAAACTTGTGGATCGCTGGACAACTGGCTGTTACGTGCGCCACACTGTTGTCTACCTCATACGGTATGCAATGTTGTGACGGTCGTCGCTCCACTTCGGTTCAGCGGAGCGGACGGCGCCGAAGGGAGTTGTGATCATGGGTGAAATCCCGAAGGCCTTGGACGGCGTCCGCATTCTCGACATGACGCATGTGCAGTCAGGTCCTTCTGCGACGCAAATACTCGCATGGCTCGGCGCGGACGTCATCAAGCTCGAGACGCCAGCAGGCGGCGACGTCACCCGCAGGCAGCTTCGCGACGTCCCCGGCGCCGACAGCCTGTACTTCACCATGTTGAACTGCAACAAACGCAGCATCACCCTCAACATGAAGAGCGAAGAGGGACAGCAGATCTTCACCGACCTGGTGTCCCGCGTCGACGTCCTCGTCGAGAACTTCGGGCCGGGGGTCGTCGATCGGTTTGG
>JAVXWV010000477.1:0-4137 GCA_032230775.1 Mycobacterium sp.
GGACGTGCTGGTGGGCGTCGCGGTGGTCGTGACGATGGCGCTGCTGACGCTGTCCGCGCCGCAGCGCGGCTGGCTGTGGTGGGTGTTCACCGGTGCGGCCGTGCTGGTCTTCCTACTGATGGCGGTCAATCGGCTGCTGCTACCGACCATCACGGGGTGGTCGCTTGGGCGCGCGGTGTTCGGCATCGCGGTTCGCAAGCGAGACGGTTCGCCCGTCGGCATCACGCGGCTCGCCGCGCGTGATCTGGCCCATCTGCTCGACACCGCGGCGTTGTTCATCGGATGGCTGTGGCCCCTGTGGGACCGCCGCCGACGTACATTCGCCGACCTGCTGCTGCGCACCGAGGTCCACAAGGTCGACCGCCCGCAGCGCAACGTGCGCAGGCAGGCCGCGGTGGCACTCGTCGCAGCGACGCTGTTGTGCGCAGCGGGTGTGGGTCTGAGCTATCAGGTGGTGTACCGCCACGACCGGGCGGTCGACGCGGCCCGAGCGGAGATTGCGGCGGAGGGGCCGCGCATCGTCGAGCAGATGCTGAGCTACGACGTAGACACCTTGCAGCAGGACTTCTCCCACGCCCAATCGCTGACGACCGACGCGTACCGGCCACAGCTGATCGCCCAGCAGCAGGCGGTACAGAAGGCGGGTGCCACGAAGAACGAGTATTGGGCGGTGAGCAGTGCGGTGCTGTCGACGCCACAGGAGACCGCCGACCACATGTCGATGTTGATGGCGATGCAGGGTCAGCGCGGCGCCGACGCCAAGGATCTGAAGTTCATCACCGCGACGGTGCGGGTGGACTTCGACAAGTCGGCCGACGGAAAGTGGCGCGTCGCAAATCTCATCGTGCTGAAGAAGCCGCAGATGAATCAGGCAGGCCAGTGAGCCCGCGGCGCAAGGTCGAGTCCGACGAGCAGGACTTCTTCGACGTGATGCCCGAGCCGCCGCGGCGCTGGGGTCTGCCGATCATCGCCACGCTGGCGGCGCTGTTGATCGCGGCGGCGCTAACCGCAAGCGGGCTGATGCTCAAGGCCTACAACAAGGACCAAGACTCGTCGACCAAGGAAGTCGAGGCGGTGGACTACGTGCGAGGGTTCATGACCACGTACACGACACTGGATCCATTCCACGCCAACGACTATGCCAATCGGATCCTCGCGCAGGGTACCGGCGATTTCGCGAAGATGTTCAAGGACAAGCAGAACGAGATCCTGGTACAGGTCGCCCGCGCCGAGCCCACCACGGGCACGGTGCTCGAGGCGGGCGTCCAGCGGTGGAGCGACAACGGCAGCGCCGATGTGCTGGTCGCGACCAAGATCTCGACGAAGGCACCGGACGGCAAATCCACGATCGAGAGTGGAAGCCGTTGGATTGCAACGGCTACCAAGGAAGGACAGCAGTGGAAGATCAGCAACCTGATTCAGGTGATCTGACCACCGACGAAGCGTCCGACACCAAAGCTGTCCGCCGCCGCCATCGGATGCCGCTGCGCAAGGACCTTGCGCCGAGCGAAGACGACGCCGTCGACGCCACCGACGAAAAGCCCGAGACCGCCGAACCGGCTGAGGTCGCCGAGCCGGTGGAAGCCGGGCACGCGTCGCCGCGTCGGCGGTGGAGATTTTTCCGTCGGGCCGCCAAAGTGCCCGAGCCCGAGGCTGTTTCAGTGGCGGACGAAGCCGAACCGGCGCAGGAGCCAGCGGCCGACCCGGCACCGCGCACGCCCGTCGGCAAGGCCGCACGGACCGCCAAGCCGGTCACCGAGCCCGAACAGACGGCCGACGAGCGACCGGCGGATGAGGAGTCGGAGGATGGGGAGTCGGCCGACGAGCAGCCGGCAGGTGAAAGCCCAGAACCCGAGGAACCGCCGGTCCTGGTTCCACACCGGCCCGCGGGCAAGCGACTGACGATCGCAGCGGCAGCCGCAGGCGTCGTCTTCGTCGGGGCCGCCGCGTTCGCGGGTGCAACGCTGGAGCCCTACCTCGCCGACCGCGCGCTGGTACACACCAAACTGGATATCGCCAGGACCGCCGCCAACGCGATCACCACGTTGTGGACATACAACCCGGACAATTTGGAGGCGTTGCCGGACCGGGCAGCCGGGTACCTCGGCGGCGACTTCGCCAACGAGTACCGAAAGTACATCGACGCGATCGTCGCCCCCAACAAGCAGGCGCAGGTCACCAACACCACCGAGGTGATGGGCACGGCCGTGGAAACCGTGACGCCGACCGAGGCCACCGCGCTCGTGTACACCAATTCGGTGGCCACCAGTCCGGCGTCGAAGAACATCCCATCTCTGCGGTACCTGTCCTACCAGTTGACACTGCAGCGCCACGACGCGAAATGGTTGATCACCCGGATGTCGACGGTGACGTCGTTCGATCTGACCCCGCAGCTGTAGCCGACAGACCCCGGCATGCCCGTCGTGTCTCCGGTCTCTGAACGGACGACGATCGTGTGCCTGTTGCTGCTGACGTTCTCGACGGGCATCGTGGACGCGATCAGCGTGCTGGTGCTCGGCCACGTGTTCGTCGCCAACATGACCGGCAACGTCATCTTCCTGGGCTTCTGGTTCGCGCCGCGCACCGTTGTCGACATGACCGCCGCCGTCGTCGCATTCGTCAGCTTCGTCACGGGCGCGATACTCGGCGGACGGTTGGCGCGGCACCTCGACAGCGATGTCCGTCGCTGGCTCACCGTCGCGCTCGGCATCGAGGTGGCGGTGCTTGTGACGCTGTCGATCCTGAGCGGGACAGGCGTGCTCGACTACCACGACAACACCAAGCTGATTCTGATCGCGGGACTGGCCGTGACGTTCGGCATCCAGGCCGCGACCGCGCGCCAGTTCGGCATCCAGGAGCTGTCCACCACCGTCCTGACCACGACGATCGTGGGCATCGGCTTCGACAGTCGCCTGGCTGGCGGCACCGGGCACCGCGAACGGCTGCGCTACAGCGTCGTGCTAACGATGTGCGCAGGGGCGTTGGTCGGGGCGACCCTGACCCGGTGGTTCGTCGCCCCGGTGATCGCGATCGCCGCTGTCGTGGTGGCGGCTGCCGCCGCGATCTTCACGTTCGGCCCATCAAGCCAGGACGGCGCCGCCGACTAGTCTCGACCTATGCCATCAGTACTCGTCACCGGTGCAGGCCGTGGAATCGGCAAGTCGATCGCCGGGCACCTGGCCTCCCGCGGCTGGGACGTGGTCGCCGGGGTCCGCAGCGAACGCGACGCAGGCGTGGTGGCCGCGCTGAGTCCGCAACGTATCTCCTCGGTCATCCTCGACGTCACCGACGCGGGGCACATCGCCAAGCTGGAAGCATCCCTGCCAGAGCGGCTGGATGCGGTCGTCAACAACGCGGGCATTGTCGTCGCTGGGCCGATGGAGACCGTAAGTCCCGACGACTGGCGAGAGCAGTTGGAGATCAACGTGATCGGCCAGCTTGCCGTCACCCAGGCTGTGCTGCCCCGCCTGCGAAAGTCACGGGGACGGGTGGTGTTCATCTCCAGCGTCAATGGACAGCTGTCGATGCCGCTGGTCGGTGCCTATTGCGCCAGCAAGTTCGCGCTGGAGGCGGCCGCTGATGCGCTGCGAATGGAGCTGCGGCCGTGGCACATTGGCGTGGCGATCGTGGAGCCCGGGCAGACCGACACCGACATGTGGCACACCGCCGACGACATGGTCGACCAGACCGAGGCCAAGCTGACAGCCGAGCAGCGCGACCTGTACGCCAGACAGATCGCCGGCTTCAAGAAGAGGATCCCGCTTTCCCAGAAGCTGGCCGTGCCTGCCGAAAAGGTGTCCGCTGTCGTCGAGGAGGCGTTGACCGCCCGCAAGCCCCGCGCCCGCTACGTCGTCGGCGTCGGCCCCAAGCTGCAGGTGGCGTTGATGACAAACCTGCCGACCAGGATGCGGGATCTGGTGCTACGGAAAATATCCGGCCAACCATAGTGTTCGTCAAGCGCAGCGCCGGGGCTCCTCGAGCCTTCTTCGCCTGCGAAGCCGCTGGGCTGCAATGGCTTTCGACAGCCGACGGCGGTGTGCCCTGCGCAAGGGTGCTCGCGCATGACGGCACCAGCCTGACGCTGGAACGATTGGACGGCGCGCCGCCGACCCGCACAGCTGCGGTCGAGTTCGGTAA